>JANMGI010000559.1:0-3011 GCA_031374565.1 Paracoccaceae bacterium
AGACGCTCGAACACCGTCAGCATGTCCGACAGCCGGGTGGTCATGGTGACGAAGTTCGCAAGACCGACCGCCGCAAGCATCCTCAGCAGGATCGCCGCCCCTCCTGTCAGGTCCGCTGTCCAAAGATGCCAAAGCCCGACAATCACCACGAAGGGCCAAAGCGGCACCAGTTGCCGCACCCCTGCGGTCGCGAAAGCCGTCCCGCCGGACAGATAGAGACCCACCGTCCCGATCAGCGCCGCCGCCAGCACCCAAGGTGAGGCGGTCAGGAACAGCCCCGTCGTCACTCCGCACAGCGCCGCGAGCTTCATGCCCGCAGACATCCGGTGCGCCCAGGTCTCAACCGGCGAGGTCAGCGTCAGCATCGCGCGCTCCGATCCGGGCCATCTCGGCGGTAAAGGCGGGCAGCACCGTGTCGGGTGGGCCATCTGCCACGATCCGCCCCGCTTCAATCCACAGCACCCGGTCCGCATCGGTCAGCATCGCGGGGTCATGGGTGATCGTCACCAGCCGCTGCGGCAAAGCGGCGAACCGCCGGGCCAAACGCGCCTGCGTCGGCAAATCCAGCCCTGCGAGCGGCTCGTCAAGAAGTATGGTCCTAGGCTGCATCAGCAGCACCGCCAGAAGGCAAAGGTAATGCCGCTGCCCCTGGCTCAGCGTCGAGACCGGGGCTTTCGCCCAATGCGTTCGGCCCTCTTCGGCCAAAAGCGTCGTGACCCGTGCCGCTGCCTCGGTCTGTGACCGGCCCAACTGCACCAACCCGAACGCCAGTTCTTCTTCGACCGTCGGGAACAGGATCTGGTGGTCCGGGTTCTGAAACAGGATGCCCAATGCGGACAGCGTCGCCTTGCGGTCCTTGAACGGGTCCACCCCGTCCACCCGCACGACCCCCTGATCCGGCGCGATCAGCCCGGCGATCAGGCGCAACAGCGTGGTCTTGCCCGATCCGTTTCGGCCAAGGATGCCGATCCTGGCTTCGGTCAGGTGCAGCGTCAGCCGGTCCAGCACCAAGCGCCCGCCCAGCCTGACGTTGGCAGCAAGAATCTCGATCCCGGGGGAAAGGTCGGGCATGGGCGGCCTTGTGACGAAGTGTCCGCCCTTCTAGCCGCTTCACCCCTTGCGCGGAAGGGGGCGAGCATCCCGCCCTTGATCATACAAAAACTCTGGCCCCAGGGCAGGGGCCAGAGCATTCTGCGAAAGGCCTTCAGGCCTTACCGGCAGGCAGCAACGTATTTGTTGCCGTACTGGTCCTTGTAGTAGCACTTGCCAGCCTGCGGTGCAGGGCCGATCAGCTGTGAAGCTGCAACACCGACCACCGCGCCGATCAAAGCGCCTTTCTCCCGATCAGAATCCGAAGAGATTGCCGCGCCGACTGCAGCGCCGCCAATGCCACCAATCGCGGCGTTCTGTTCGGCTGGCGTGCAGGCCGCAATCGGCAGCGCCAGCAGGGGAAGGGTCAGAAGAAAACGAGTCATGGGTCTACTCCGTATTGTTAGTCCGCGAACGGACAGTATCTGTCTAACCCCCGCTTGGGGCCGGAAAAAGGCACAATGGGCGGAATTCAACCGATCCGTTGCTACAGCTACAACCCCGGACTGTCGCTTCGGTTCCGCTGTTTCGGTTACTCCTGCCGCGCCGCCACGATTGCGGCTTCAAGGATCTCCATCGCCTCAGTGAAATGCGCGTCCGGGATGGTGATCGGCGCCAGGAACCGCACCACGTTGCCGTAAACCCCGCAGGTCAGCAAGAGAAGGCCGCGCTTCAGCGCCTCAAGCCGGACCCGTCCCGTGAAGCCCGCGTCGGGTTCCTTCGACCCCGGCTTGCCGAACTCTACCGCCACCATGAACCCCGGCCCGCGGATGTCCACGATCTCTGGCGTTGTCGCCCGGATCGCCTCCAGCCGCTGCTTCAACCGGCTGCCAAGCTCGTTCGCGCGACCACAAAGATCCTCTTCCTCGATCACGTCCAGCACCGCATTGGCCGCAGCGATCCCCAGGGGATTGCCCGCATAGGTCCCGCCCAGACCCCCCGGATTGGCCGCATCCATCAGCTCGGCCTTGCCCGTCACCGCTGCCAGTGGCAACCCGCCCGCCAGACCCTTCGCCATCGTCGTCAGGTCCGCCGCCACGCCATACGCTTCCATCGCGAACAAGGCCCCGGTCCGCGCAAAGCCCGTCTGCACCTCGTCGGCGATCATCACGATGCCATGCTGGTCGCACAAGCTGCGGATCGCCTTCACAAGGTCCGTCGGGGCCGGATAGAACCCGCCCTCGCCCTGCACGGGTTCAAAGATGATCGCCGCAACGCGGGCCGGATCAAGGTCGGCCTTGAACAGCTTTTCGATCCCCGCCATCGCATCCTTGGTCGAAATCCCGTGCGGCTCCATCGGGAAGGGCACGTGGAACACGTCCGGCATCATGCTGCCGAAGCCCTTCTTGTAGGGCTCGACCTTGCCGGTCAGGCTCATCCCCATGAACGTCCGCCCGTGAAAGCCCCCACCAAACGCGATCACCGCGTTCCGCCCCGTGGCGATTCGGGCGATCTTGATCGCATTCTCGCAGGCCTCGGCCCCGGTGGTTACGAAGATCGTCTTCTTTTTCCACGGGCCCGGAACCTTGTCGTTCAGCCGTTCCGCCAGCCGGATGTAATTCTCGTAAGGCATGACCTGATGGCAAGTGTGGGTGAACTTGGTCATCTGGTTGGCCACCGCCGCCATGACCTTCGGGTGGCAATGCCCGGTGTTCACCACCGCAATCCCCGCCGCAAAGTCGATGTAGCGGTTGCCCTCGATGTCCCAGACCTCGGAATTCAGCGCCCGGTCCGCGTAGATCTGGGTCATCATCCCGACCCCGCGCGAAATGGCATCATCACGGCGCTTGGCTACTTCGGCGTTCAGCATGGTCTTGCTCCCTGTTGCACCCCGGGCCATGGGGCGGCGTTCTATCCATTTGATCAAAAAACCTCTGCCTGATCAAGGCGCGTCGAACAGGGAATGCGTTCAGCTTTCGTTA
>JANMGI010000570.1:0-2881 GCA_031374565.1 Paracoccaceae bacterium
ATTGGACAGGGCTGGACGTGGGTGACGGGCATTAGTCATGACGGACGGAAACCGGAAAGCTGCAAAGAAGTCCTATCGTCACACCCTAAGATGGTTGTGGTTGACGCTACCAACCTTGGCACTTCTGTCCTGTCTTCCGGCCACCGCACAAGACCCGGGCGGGTCAAACGCACCAACGGTGACGGTCGTTGCTGCGACAGTCACCGAAGTCGTCAACCGTGTCGCGGTTTCGGGCACGCTGGTTCCGCGTTCGGAAATTCTGATCTACCCGCAGGTCAGCGGGTACGAAATCCAGATCATTCACGTCGATGTTGGAGACATCGTGCGGGCGGGCGATGTTCTTGCGGAGATGAACAGCGCAACGCTTGCGGCGCAACTGGCACAGGCCGAGGCTGAACAAGCGGGCGCCGAGGCGGCGGTCCGTCAAGCCGCCAGCCAAATCGTGTCAGCCGAGGCTGCGCTCCTGCAAGCCGAAGCGGCTCTGGAACGAAGCGAACAGCTGCAACTGCGCGGTGCTGTCAGCACGTCTTCCCTCGATGAAGCTGTCGCAGCCGAACAAACGGCGCGCTCTGCCTTGGCAGTTGCGACCGACGGTCAGGCGGTCGCAGAGGCGCAGCTTCAACAGGCCGAAGCCATGCAAAACGTCGCGCGCCTGACCTTGGCGCAGGCCACAATCAAGGCTCCGGCAGACGGCATGATTTCAGCGCGCAATGGCCAGATAGGTTCAATTGCCACGTCAGGTGGCGAACCCGTTTTCCGGATGATCAGCGGCGGCGTGATCGAAATCGCGGCTGAGGTGATCGAAACCGAACTTGGCCATATCCAGACCGGAGACGTTGTCGCACTCGACATCGCGGGCATAGGTGCTGCGGACGGTGTGGTCCGCCTTATCGCACCCACGGTCGATCCGGTCACCCGGCTTGGCATTGTACGGATCGAAACCCCGGCAAACCCGAAATTGCGCACCGGTCTGTTTGCCAGCGGATGGATCGTGACGGACGAGCATGACGCGTTGACCGTCCCCACGACAGCAGTTTTGGCCGAGACAGGCGGCACCTATGTGCTGGTGGTTCTGGATGGCGTGATCGAAAAACGTAGCGTCGCGGCAGGTCTTATCTGGGAAGATCGCCGGGAAATCCTTACGGGCCTGATGCCGGGCGAAGTGGTCGTCGCCAAGGCCGGGGCATTTTTCGGCGATGGGGACCAGGTGACTCCGGTTGACCCGACACCGGCGGGACCCGAGGAATGACGATGAACATGTCAACCTGGGCCATCCGCAAGCCCGTGCCGTCGCTGGCGCTGTTTCTGGTACTGTGCATCGTGGGCATGGTCAGCTTTGCCCGGCTTCCCGTGACGCAAATGCCCAACATTGACATTCCGATTGTGACCATTTCGGTGGCACAGCCGGGTGCTGCGCCGTCAGAGATCGTCAGCCAGATCATCAAGCCGATTGAAAACGCGGTCGCGGATGTCGGCGGCGTGAAACATGTCTCCTCCACAGCCACAGATTCAAGCGCCGGCATCACCATCGAATTCACGCTTGAGACAGACACCGACCGCGCCCTGAACGATGTTAACGATGCCATCGCGGGTGTGCGCGGCGAGCTACCAGAGTCGATCACCGAACCAGTGGTTCAACGTCTTGACGTGACCGGTCTGGCAATCCTGACCTATGCCGTCATTGACCCCACACGGTCGGCGGACGAGCTAACCTATTTTGTCGACGAGGTGGTGGCCCGCGACCTTTCGACCACGACCGGCGTCGGAAAAGTCTCCTCACTTGGCTCCGCCAGCCGTGAAATTCTGGTGGAACTCGATCCGAACCGCCTGCTGTCGCTGGGCATCACCGCTGCCGATGTCAACGATCAACTTCGGGCGAAGAACGTGGATCTGGGAGGCGGACGCGGCGAGCTTGCCGGACAGGAATACAGCATCCGCGCGCTTGGCAGTGCCGACAGTCTGGCGGCTCTTGCCGCCACGGCAATCTCGATGCCTTCCGGAAGGACGGTGCGTCTGGACGATCTGGGCACGGTCACAGACGGCGGCTCGGAACCGCGCAGCTTTGCGTTGTTCAATGGACAGCCCGTCGTCGCATTTGCCGTGTTCCGCGCAACGGGAGCCAGCGATCTGGTTGCGGCTGATTCAGCAAAGGAACGCCTAGCTGACATTATTGCGCAATATCCCAACGTGACCTTTTCACTGATCGACGATGCCACGATCTACACCAAGGGCACTTATGACAGCGCGATGGAAACCTTATACGAAGGCGCGGCGCTCGCGATCTTCGTGGTGTTCCTATTCCTGCGGAACTGGCGAGCGACCTTGATCACAGCCGTGGCCCTGCCACTCTCGATCATCCCCACGTTCATCGTGATGAACTACCTGGGCTTTTCCTTGAACACCGTGAGCCTGCTTGGCATCACCCTGGTCACCGGCATTCTGGTGGACGACGCGATTGTCGAGATCGAGAACATTGTCAGGCACATCCAGATGGGCAAGCCGGCCTTCGAGGCCTCCGAGGAGGCCGCGTCCGAGATCGGACTGACCGTCATCGCGATAAGCTTTTCAATCGTTGCTGTCTTTGTGCCGGTCAGCTTCATGTCCGGCATCGCCGGGCAGTTTTTCAAGCAGTTCGGTCTGACCGTTGCCGTGGCCGTGCTTTTTTCCTTGCTGGTAGCCCGGCTGATCACGCCAATGATGGCGGCCTATTTTCTGCGCGACGGCATTGCACCCGAAGTGGAGAAAGACGGCCTCATCATGCGTGCCTACATGGCGGTCCTACGCTGGACGTTGGGCCACCGGACCGTGACCATGCTTATGGGCGTTGGCATCTTTGCCATGTCGCTGTTTTCCGCCACACTTTTGCCGACCGAGTTTCAAC
>JANMGI010000572.1:0-10657 GCA_031374565.1 Paracoccaceae bacterium
GGCGGTGCGGGGCGGGGCGGCAACCGTAACCGGGACCGCAGCGGACGGGTCGGTCTGCGTGTCCAACCCGGCGGAAACCGAGGGTCCGTTCCCGGCGGACGGGACAAACGTCCGCGCGGGCCAGACGGTCAACATCCTGACAGAATCCGGCGTGATCCGCGAGGACATCCGCACCAGCATCGGCGGGATGACCCTGGTGGCGACAGGCGTGCCGGTAACGCTGGAGATCACGCTGGTCGACGTGAACCGCGCTTGCGCGCCCTTGGGTGGCATGGCGGTGTATGTCTGACAGTGCGACGCCGAAGGGATCTATTCGATCTACGCCGCACAGGACCGCAACTATCTGCGCGGCGTCGGGATCAGCGATACTGAGGGCCGGGTCAGGTTCACCACGGTTTTCCCGGCCTGCTATGACGGCCGCTGGCCGCATGTGCATTTCGAGGTCTTCTCCAGCGCGGAAATGGCGGTGTCGGGGAAGGCTGCGCTGCTGACCTCGCAGTTCGCGCTGCCCGAGGCGGAGTGTCGCGCGGTCTATGCGGCGAACCCGCTTTATGCGGCAAGCGTGGCGAACCTCGACGGCGTGAGCCTCACCCGCGACGGGATTTTCCGGGACGCGTCCGAGGTTGAGCTGGCGGCCCAGACGCTGGTGCTGGAGGGGGATGCGACGGATGGCTACCGTGCGACGGGTCGCGTCGGGCTGGTGGTTTGAGGGGCGAGTCGGGGCAGGCCCCGACCTACGCTTCCGTCAGACTTTGTCGCCGCTGTCAGTGCCAAGCTGGATCAGGCCGGTGGTGCAATGCAGCCAGCGACCGGGGTAAATCCGGCTGTATTTTGCGATGAAACGGTCGCGGCAGTCTGCGAAAGACTCGCCCTTCGTGCCGCGCCCGTGGTGGCGCAGGGGAAAGTCGATGGCATAGGCGGACCCGCCCTGTAGTTCGGCCTGAAGGCAAAGGTCGGGGCCGTAGAAATGAAACCCCGACAGGTCGGTCGAGCCAAGGACCGGATGCGACCGGCGCATCACGATGAAACATTCGTCCAGGGTTTCCACCTTGCCGGGTGTCGCGCCCCGCTGGCGGTTTTCGCCGTAGATGTCCGAGATGCGGAAGGTCAGCATCAGCCGTGTGTGCGTGGCCGGACGGAACCGGCCCCCGGCGATCCCGGCCAGACGCCAGGTCGGGTCCAGTGCGGTCAGGTCGTCCAGCGCGGCCAGCAGGTCGGTCTGGCCCTGCGCGATCAGTTCGATGTCGTCATGGCAGAAGATGACATAGCGCCCCCGGGCCTGCGCCAACAGCGCCCGTTGCCAGCTGTATCCGTCAAAGCGGTTGCCGTTGCGATTGTCGGCGGCCAGGAATTCCGTGGTCTTCTGGGTGAAGCCCAGCCGGTCGAAGGACGCAAGTAGACGGTCATACTTGTCCTGGCTTTGCACCAGCGCGCAGACTGAAAAGTCTGGACCGTCCGCGTCGGTTTCGGTGATGTAGCGCGGCGTCCCGGTCATCGCAGGGTGCGCCTGTCAGAGATGTTCGGCCTGCGGGAAGCCAAGCGCATGGTAGCCGCCGTCAACGTGAATGATCTCGCCCGTGGTGCAGGCCCCGTAGGACGAGCAGAGCCAGACCGCTGTGCCGCCGATCGCCTCCAGCGTCGCATTGGCGCGGAGGGGGGCGTTTTCCTCGGTGTGGCGGAAGGTGGCCCGCGCGCCGCCGATGGCGGACCCGGCCAGGGTTTTCATCGGGCCGGGGCTGATGGCATTGACGCGGATCTGCTGCGGGCCAAGGTCATTGGCGAGATAGCGGGTGGCCGATTCCAGCGCGGCCTTGGCCACACCCATCACGTTGTAGTTCGGCGACACGCGGTTCGAGCCCTGGAAAGTCAGGGTGATCAGCGACCCGCCGTTGGACATCAGGGGTTCGGCCCGGCGGGCGACATCCATGAAGCTGAAGCACGAGATGTTCAGCGAATTCAGAAAGTTGCCGCGTGTGGTGTTCACAAAGCGCCCGGTAAGTTCGTTCTTGTCGGAAAACGCGATGGCGTGGATGACGAAATCCAGTGACCCCCACCGTTGCCCCAGCGTGGCAAAGCAGGCGTCAAGGCTTGCCTCATCCGTCACGTCAACGTCGATCATCAGATCGGACCCGACCGACGCCGCCAGCGGTAGCAGGCGTTTGCCAAAGGCGTCACCCTGGTAGGAAAACGCCAGCTCTGCGCCTTCGGCTGCAAGGGCCGAAGCGATGCCCCAGGCGATGGAGCGTTCGTTCGCCACACCCATGACAAGCCCGCGCTTGCCCTGCATCAGATTTGCCATGACGGCTCCTTACGACAGGTATTTCGACATGACGAGGGTGGCGTTGGTGCCGCCGAAGCCGAAGGAGTTGGTGAGGACGCTGTCCAGTTGCACGCCTTCGCGCAATTGGGTCACGATCTCGCCCGGCAGCAGTTCGGGGTCGGGGGTGATGACGTTGGCGGAAGCGGCGATGAAGTTGCCGTTCATCATGATGAGCGAATAGATCGTCTCCCAGACCCCGGCACCGCCAAGGCAATGTCCGGTAAGGGATTTGGTGGACGCGATGGGCGGCGTCTTGCCCTCGCCAAAGACACGGCGGATCGCCTTGACCTCGCCGATGTCGCCGACCGGGGTCGAGGTGCCATGGGAGTTGATGTAGTCGATCTTGCGGCCCTTCGGCAGCGTCGCGACGGCAAGCCGCATCGCCCGTTCGCCGCCTTCGCCGCTGGGGGCCACCATGTCATAGCCGTCGGAGGTGGCACCGTAGCCGGTCACCTCGCCGTAGATCTTGGCGCCGCGCGCAAGGGCGTGTTCCAGTTCTTCAAGGACGACAATGCCGCCGCCGCCCGCGATGACAAAGCCGTCACGGTTGGCGTCATAGGTGCGCGAGGCGAGTTCGGGTGTGTCGTTGTATTTGGACGACATCGCGCCCATCGCGTCGAAAAGGCAGGAGAGCGTCCAGTCCAGTTCCTCTCCCCCGCCGGCGAAGACGATGTCCTGCTTGCCCATCTGGATAAGCTCGGTGCCGTTGCCGATGCAGTGGGCGCTGGTCGAGCAGGCGGAGGTGATCGAGTAGTTCACGCCGCGAATCTTGAAGGGGGTGGCAAGGCAAGCCGACACGGTCGAAGACATGCCCTTGGTCACGCCGAAGGGGCCGATGCGCTTGGGGCTGCCGGTTTCGCGGACGATGTTGTGTGCCTTGAAGAACGACTTGGTCGACGGCCCGCCGGAGCCGACGATGATGCCGGTGCGGTCGTTGGAGATGTCGGTCTCGGACAGGCCGGAGTCTTTGACGGCCTGGTCCATCGCGATGAATGTGTAAGCCGCACCATCGCCCATGAAGCGCAGGTCGCGCTTGTCGATGTGGTCTTCCAGGGTGATGTGCGGCTGGCCGTGGACCCGGCAGCGGAAGCCGTGTTCGGCATAGTCGGGGGCGAAGACGATGCCGGATTTCCCGGCCCGCAGGCTGGCTTCAACCTCGGCGGCAGTGTTGCCGATGGATGAGACAATCCCGATCCCGGTGATGACGACGCGGCGCATGGGGCCTCCTTCGCTGACTTAAGGACTGTTTAGGGCAGAGGGGGGAAGGGGGCAAGGCGGTTGGGGCATTGGTCCTTCGTGGATGGCAGAACGAATGCTATGCTGTGGGGCAGGGGGCATCGCGGGGGGCAAGGATGGGAGAGCTTCCGGAAACCAAGGCAGCGCGGGTCGACTGGGTGATCCGCGCGCCGGACAATGCCGAGATGCGGCGGCGTTATGACATCTGGGCCGGGGCCTATGACGGCGACGTGGGCGCTGTCGAGGATTACCTGGCGCCCGCAGAAGTGGCGCAGGTGGCGGGCACCGTGCTGGCAAGGGCCGCGCGGATCATGGATGCGGGGGCCGGGACGGGGCTTCTGGGGGCAGCCATGCAGCGGCTGGGGTTCCAGACGCTGGTGGCGGTGGATTATTCCGAACAGATGTTGGCGGTCGCGCGGGGCAAGGCGATCTACGCCGAGCACCACGTCTGCGACCTTAGCCAGCCGACCGCGTTTGCGGCGGGAACGTTTGACGCGGTGGTGACCTGCGGCACGACCTCGCAGATGCCGTCTGCGGCGCTGCGGGAGTTCGTCCGCCTAGTGCGCCCCGGCGGTCTGATCGTCTTCGGCGTCATCCCCGACGCCTGGGTCAGCCGCGGCTGGGCGGCCATTCGGGCAGAGCTGGAGGCCGACGGGGCCATCGCCCTGATCAGCCGCAGTGCGCCGTTCCAGATGATGCCCACGACCGAGCCGGACTTCATCTGCGAGGTCTGGGTGATAGAGGTGACGTGAGGGGGGTTAGTGGTGGGTCTTCGCAGGGGCAGAGGCAGGCAAATGCAATCGGGGAACGGCGACGGAATCGTATAGCCCCTCGACGACGGTCGTGAAGCTTTTTGGATAGCCGTGCCGGATAGCCTGCCAGCTTTCCCGAAAGCCTGGACTTTCCAGATGATTGCGCGCGGCGTTCTGGTAGGCTTCCCAGCAGTCCTGGTCGATCAGCCTACCGTCGAACTGGATCGACGCACTGTAGACCAGCGACATGTACGAGGCGACAACCCGGTCATATCGGTATCTGTCGGCGTCAGAGAGACTGGACCGGTCCTGATTGCCACGAATGCACAAGTCGGCATTGGCTGCGAACATCGCGAAGACGTCACGTTCGAGGCTCATCAGCGATTGGACGGTTGCACCCTCTATGGCCAGTGCGTTGCGGCGGACCTCATATACAAGGAACACGACGGATAGAATGACGCCGATGCCGCCGATGACAGACGAGATCGCAGAAATGGCCTCCCAGTTCCAGTCGATCATTCCGCCCCCACGATCGGCTTTGCGTCTTAGAGTCTGTCTGACGCTGATAGAATCGCCATACAGACTCTAAGTTCTTGGTGTTCGCCTGTCTTTCGACAAAACCGGATTCCACTTTTGTCGGACAGGCTCTAAGCCTCGCTTAGCGCCACCTTCATGTCCTTCACGAGATAGATCACCTCGCCATCCGCTTCGACCCGACCATCGGCCACGCCCATGGTCAGGCGGCGGGTCGTCAGGGCCTTGGTGAAATCGACGAAGTAGGTCAGCTTCTTGCGGTCGGGGCGGACCATGCCTGTCAGCTTGACCTCACCCACACCAAGCGCGTAGCCGCGCCCCAGCCAGCCGCGCCAGCCGAGGTTGAAACCGGTCAGTTGCCACAACCCGTCAAGCCCAAGGCAGCCTGGCATGATCGGGTTGCCGGGGAAATGGCAGGCGAAGAACCACAGGTCCGGTGTGATGTCGAACTCGGCCACTACATGGCCTTTGCCGTGTTCTCCCCGGTCTTCGGAAATGTCGGTGATCCGGTCCATCATCAGCATCGGCGGGGCGGGAAGCTGGGCGTTGCCGGGGCCAAAAAGCTCTCCCCTGGAACAGGCCAGAAGTGCTTCCTTGTCGAAACTGGACGGATACGACGCCATAGCTTGTGGTCCCCCATTAGCCCCTTCACCCTCCCTAGCATTCGGGAGCGAAGACTGGCAAGTCTGGCGCAGGAAGGAGGGTCACTATGACGGCGTTGCAGCGGTTCATCAGTGCCAGCGGAATGACCAACCTGGCCGATGGGGTGGCGGTTGTGGCCTGGGCCTGGATCGCGTCGCTTTTGACGCGTGACGCGCTGCTGGTGGCACTGGTGCCAATGGCGTTGCGGATGCCCTGGGCCTTGCTTGCCTTGCCTGCGGGGCTGGTCACCGACTGGGTGGACCGGCGACGGTTGATCATTGGAATGGACGCGCTGCGGGCGCTGGCCTTTGCCGGAGCGGCCGTCGCGCTGTGGCTGGCGTTGCCCCTGGGAGCAGCCCCTGCAGAGGGAGTTTCGGAACCGGCGCTATACGGGTCGCTTCTGGTCGCGGCCTTCGTGGTCGGCGGGGCCGAGGTCTTTCGCGACAATGCGGCGCAGACGATGCTGCCCGCACTGGTGCCCCCGGACCAGCTGGAGCGCGCCAACGGCCAGCTGTGGAGCGCGGAGCTTTTGACCAACGCGCTGATCGGTCCGGCGCTGGGGGCGTTTCTGATCGGTGTCTGGCTACCACTCGCCTTCGGTCTGAACGCGCTTGCCTACGGGCTGGCGACGCTGATTGTCGTGGGGCTGGCCGGTCCGTTCCGCGCCGTGCGCACCGAAAGGCGGGGGTGGCGGGCCGAACTGGCCGAGGGGTTCGGCTTCCTGCGCGGGGTGCCGCTTTTGAAGACGCTGGCCTGGACGACGGGGTTCTGGAACCTCTTCGGCACCATGATCGCCGTGGCGCTGGTCCTTCATGCGCAGGAGAACCTTGGGCTTTCGGCGCAGACTTATGGGCTGACGCTGGCCGGGAGCGCAGTGGGCGGGATTGCGGGCAGCTTGCTCGGCGAACGGATTGCCCGGGGGCTGGGGCCTGCACGAACCCTGCAGTGGATGCTTGCAGTGTCAGGACCCTGCTTTGTCACCATGGCGCTGGCACCGGGGCCGTGGACGCTGGCGCTTTGTTTTGCGGCGATGGAGTTTTCCGGTCTTGTCTGGAACGTGGTGTCGGTCAGCACGCGCCAACGGCTGATCCCCGATGCGCTGCTGGGGCGGGTGAACAGCCTGTATCGCCTGCTGGCCTGGGGGATGATGCCGGTGGGGCTTGTGCTGTCGGGGCTGGTGGTGTCGCTGGGCGAGGGGTTCGTTCCACGTGGCGTAGCGCTGGTACTGCCGTTCTGGGTGGCCGCTCTTGGCTCCACACTGGTCACTTTGGTGGTCTGGGGGGCGATTCAGCGCGGTTTTACCGGGATTTCCCGCTGATGGGCACGATTCCGCATTGAAACAGTCGGGTTTGCGGTCCTATATCAAAGAAGCAATGGCAGGGGCGGGCATTGACCGGCACGGAACGCAGCGCGGACTGGTTGAAGGCGGGGGGCTTGCGTCCGACGCGCCAACGCCTTGCGCTGGCGGAACTGCTGGTCGGCGACGGGATGAACCGGCATGTGACAGCGGAAAGCCTGTACGCACTGTCCTCGGATACAAGCGAACGGGTCAGTCTGGCGACCGTCTACAACACGCTGCGCGCGTTCTGCGGCGCGGGGCTTATGAACGAGGTCGTGGTGGACGGGTCGAAAAGCTATTTTGACACCCGCACCGAGGACCACCCGCATTTCTATTGGGAAGACAGCCAGACCCTGACGGACGCTCCGGCCGACCAGCTTGAGATCTCCCGGCTGCCCGAATTGCCCGAGGGCACGGAACTGAACCGCGTCGATGTCGTTATCCGCTTACGCAGGCGGTAGGACCTGCCGAACGGCCGAGCCTGCGTCTCGGCGTGACGGGAGCCGCAAGATGCTGATCCGCTTTGGACATGATTTTGAACTGGTCTGCGATCAGGAGACGCCGTTGGTGTGTCTGGTCTCTGCGCGGCCGGAACGGGACGCCGATCTGCACGAAGTGGTGCCGGTCAAGACCTGGCCGCCGGTGCCGGTCAGCAGGTATCTGGACGGGTTTGGCAACACCTGCCTGCGGATGGTTGCCCCAGCCGGGTCGTTCAGGTTCCTTCAGGACGCGGTGATCGATGACACTGGCGATCCCGACCCGCTGATCCCGACTTTGCGGCAGGCCGGAATTGCAGCGCTGCCGGCCGAAACGCTGGGGTTCCTGCTGCCCAGCCGCTATGTCGAGAGCGACCTTCTGAGCGATGCCGCGTGGCAGCTTTTCGGCACATCGGCCACGGGTTGGGCGCGGGTGCAGACGATTTGCGACTTTGTCCACGGGCACATCGCGTTCGGTTACAAGGACGCCAGCAGCCTGCGGACCGCTGCCGGGGCATGGCAGGACCGGCGCGGCGTCTGCCGGGATTATGCGCATCTGGCGTTAGCCTTCTGCCGGGCGATGAATTTTCCGGCGCGCTACGTGAATGGCTATCTTGGGGACATCGGTGTTCCCTTCGGTGGTCCGATGGACTTTGCCGCTTGGATCGAGGTCTGGATCGAAGACCGCTGGGTCACGTTCGACCCCCGGAACAACACCCGTCGGATCGGGCGGATCAAGGTGGCGCATGGCCGGGATGCCGCAGATGTTCCGCTGATCCATTCTTTCGGTGCGCACAAGTTGCAGAAATTCAGCGTCTGGTGCGATGAGGTTTCGCAAGCGGCCGTCATGCCACATCAGATCGGGTCACGCGCAGATCACGCCGCTTAAAAGCACCGGCCCCTCGTCGGGTGACGAAGGGCCGGTGGAACTTGCTAAAATACCTCTTTCCGTCTTCAGTTTGGACGGATCACTTCGGGACAAGCACGGTGTCGATCACATGGATCACGCCGTTCGACTGGTCGACATCGGCGATGGTGATGGTGCCGATGTTGCGGGACTCGGAATAGACCATGGCCTTGTCGCCCTTGAACTTGATTGACAGCGCGTCGCCCGACAGGGTTTTCAGGTTGGCAAAGCCGTCCTTGCCCACCTTGGCGCGCAGGTCGGCCAGCTTCAGGTCTCCCGCCACGACATGGGCGGTCAGAACCTTGGTCAGAAGCGCCTTGTTTTCCGGCTTCAGAAGCGTGTCCACGGTGCCTGCGGGCAGGGAGGCGAACGCGTCGTTCACGGGGGCGAAGACGGTGAACGGGCCGGGACCCATCAGCGCGTCGACAAGGCCGGCGGCCTTCACGGCGGCGACCAGCGTGGTGTGGTCCTTCGAGTTCACAGCATTTTCGACGATGTTCTTCGTCTCGAACATCGGCGCGCCGCCGACATCGGGGTTCGCGGCGAAGGCCGAGGTTGCAAGGACGGACAGCGCGGTGGCGCAAAGGATCGATTTAAGGGACATGGGACACTCCATTTTCTGGGGCCCAGCCGGACTATCCGACTGGTCACAATCCAAGGAACGGGGGGTTTCATGCCAAAGTTTCGCAAGGACGATCACGGATGCGTGATCAGAACCATTGGCCCGGTTCCATCAGGCCGAGATCCATTAGCTGCTGGCTGTTCCAGTCAAAGCGCGCCGAGTTCGGCCAGTGAAAGGTCGGGATCGCATGGCGCGAGCCGGGGTTGGTGCGCAGGGCCTTTGCGGTGCGGAAGGAACAGACCGCTGCCGTCAGGTTGTTGTGCCAGCGGCAGGCGTAGGTATTCATCTCTTCGTCCGACAGCGTGAAGTCCGGCAAAAGCCTTACCCCCGGCGTGGCCCGGAACAGCGAGACGCGGTCGATCTTGCGGCGCGGGTAGGGGATATGCTCTTCGAACCGCCAACGCAGGCCGCCGAAGAAATCAAGCTGACGCTCCTTGGGCTTCCAGTCGTTCAGCGGGTCCTTGCGGGCCAGCGCGTAATAGCCCTTTCGGTCAAGCCAGGCATCATCGAGTGCGACGCCGTTGGGGTGCTGGCCAAGGTCGCCGGCGTAAAGATCGATCACATAGGTCAGCATCGCAAAGCGGCGCTCTTCGCCGTGGAACGTCAGAAGTTCCCGCACCCGGCGCGTTTCGCAGAACGGAAAGTAAAGATATTCGGCATTGTAACAGTAGTGCAGCCAGGTGCCGGGCAGCCTGGCCGCAACCGCGTTCACCGCATCGACCAGCGCGCCTTCGGCAAAGACGTCATGCGTGACGATGTGCACCTGGGCTTCCAGATCCGATGAAACCTGAACACCCTCTGGTGCAAGTAGAACCACATCCCGGAAGCCGCATTTCTGCTGGTGAATCAGGGTCGAGTGCAGTTCGACGTCATCCTCCGCCAGCACAAGCGACAGCGGACCCTTGCCAAGATCGGCGCGGGAGCGGTCAAGAAGGGCAGGAAGGCTGGGAAAACGCATTGCTCGTCCGGTCAGGGTCGGGCGCAAGATTCGACGATCCCGCAGTCCGATGCAAGAGACCTGTGTTGCGCGCGGTTGAGGCGGGGCGCTGGTTGCGGTAAAAGCCACCCTGTTCCGGAGTCCTGCCCATGACCGAAGTGAAAAAGCTGTTCGTCAAGACCTACGGCTGCCAGATGAACGTCTATGACAGCGAACGCATGGCCGAGGCGATGGGGGTGGCGGGCTATGTCACCACCGATGTGGTGGAAGACGCCGACATGGTGCTCTTGAATACCTGCCACATCCGCGAGAAGGCATCCGAAAAGCTGTACTCAGACCTGGGCCGGTTGCGGGCGCTGAAAAGCGCGAAGCCATCGCTGAAGGTTGGCGTAGCGGGCTGCGTCGCGCAGGCCGAAGGGGCAGAGATCTTGCGCCGGGCGCCAGTGGTGGACGTTGTGGTCGGACCGCAGGCCTATCACCGCCTGCCCGCAATGATCGCCGCCGGGGGGCGTCAGATCGACACCGAGTTTCCGGTCGAGGACAAATTCACCCTTCTGCCCGACCGCAAGACGCTGCGCGGGCCGACCGCGTTCCTGACGGTGCAGGAAGGCTGCGACAAGTTCTGCGCCTTCTGCGTGGTGCCCTACACCCGCGGGGCCGAAGTCAGCCGCCCGGTGTCCCGCCTGATGGACGAGGCGCGCGGGCTGGTGGCGCAAGGCGTGCGCGAGATCACGCTTCTGGGCCAGAACGTGAATGCCTATCACGGTCAAGGCCCGGACGGGGTCTGGACCCTGTCCCGGCTTCTGCGCGCGCTGGCCGGGATCGACGGGTTAAGCCGTCTGCGCTACACCACCAGTCACCCCAACGACATGGACGACGACCTGATCGCCGC
>JANMGI010000574.1:0-8035 GCA_031374565.1 Paracoccaceae bacterium
GCGGCGATCAGGCCTGAGTCCCCTTGCCAAACCCCTGCGGACGGGATAACCCGCCCCCCACGGTCGGAGCGTAGCGCAGTCTGGTAGCGCACCTGCTTCGGGAGCAGGGGGTCGGAGGTTCGAATCCTCTCGCTCCGACCACTTAAAAATCCCGAAAAATCATTGTCTTGCCTAGTCCAGGCTTGCCAAATGCAGGCTTGCCAAATGCAGGCTTGGGTGTCCGGATCAGTTTTCCGGATCGCCGGCAGCGCAGGACAGGTCGCCTGCGCCTAAGGCCGCATCCGCAGATTGGACAGACTAGCAGTCTCGCTTCGTCCGATGACTGGCATGGCTGATGACCACCCCTTCCCCACCCCGACCGTTACTCTTCCGCCATGCGGTAACCGACGCCGGGTTCGGTGAACAGAAAGCGCGGGTTGCTGGCGTCGTCGCCAAGCTTCTGGCGAAGCTGGCGAATGTAGACCCGCAGATACTGGCTGTCGTGAAGATGCGCCGGGCCCCAGATCGCTTTCAAGATCATCTCTTGTGTCACGAGGCGACCCCGGTGGCTTGCCATCATCCACAGAAGGTCGAACTCACGCCGTGTCAGGTGCAGGGGTTGGCCGTCCAGCATGGCAGTGTGCGTCGATGCGTCGATGGCCAGCGGTCCGATCATCAAAGTGGACGGGGCTGTATCGTCAGCCGAACGGTCACGCAGCAGGCTGCGGATCCGCGCCAGAAATTCCTTCATCCCAAACGGCTTGACCACATAATCCTGAGCGCCGGAATCCAGCGCCTCGACCTTGCCGGCTTCGTCGCTGCGCACGGAGAGGATCAGGACCGGAACCTGGGTCCAGCCCCGGATTTCCCGCAGGACAGTCAACCCGTCGGCATCGGGCAGGCCAAGGTCAAGCACAACAAGCGCCGGGTTCTCCCGCGCGGCGGCGGCGACCGCTTCCCTTGCCGTCGCGGCCTCGACTACCGAATGCCCTTCCGCCTCAAGCGCCACGCGCAGGAAGCGGCGAATCGGGGCTTCATCGTCGACGATCAGCACGCGCGCGCTCATGTCGGGACCTCGGCGCCGTGGATCGGCAAGGACAGCACGATACGGGTGCCGCTGCCGTCCGGCCAGCCGGTTTCTGCCCGGATCGTGCCGCCCATAGCCTCGACCAGCCCCTTGCAGATCGCAAGGCCCAGGCCGGTTCCGGCCCGCTGACGGTCGCCCACGGCCACGCGGTAGAACATATCGAAAACCTTGTTCTGATCGGCGAAGGGAATGCCCGGACCGTGATCGGCGACGGACAACTCGATCCGATCACCAATGGCGGTGCCGGACACAAGGACCTCGGAACCCGACGGGGCGTATTTCGCGGCATTGTCCAGGATGTTCACCAGCACCTGTTCCAGCAGCACACCATCGGCGACGGTCATCGGAAGCGTCGGGGGCAGATCGACCTTCAACTCATGCGCGCGCAGAACCCCGCGCATCCGAGTGCGGGCACTGCCGACAAGTTCCGCCAGATCAAGCGGTGCCAGACGCGGGGTCAGCGCACCGTGACCAAGGCGGGTCATGTCGAGCAGATTCTGCACATAGCGGTCCAGCCGTTCGCCCTCTTCGCGGATGTTTTCGGCCAGATCCTTGCGCGCGTCGATGGAAAGGTCGGTCTCTGCCAGGCTGCCAGCCGCGCCGATGATCGTGACCAGAGGTGTACGCAGATCATGACTGACCGAGTTCAGAAGCGCCGTGCGAAGCCGTTCCGTCTCGGTCGCCAGTTCGGTTGCGGCAAGCTCTTCGGTCAGGCGAAGCCGTTCCAGCGCCAGGGCAATCTGATCGACCAGCGCGTCCAGCAGTCGACGGTCGGTGCGCGGAAGGCTGCGGTCGTCGTCGAACGCGATGCCAAGGACGCCCAGACGGCGGTCGCCAGCGACGAGCGGCAGAAAGAACCATCGCGCAGCGGGCAAGGTGTCCGACCCCTGACCCGCGGGCTCGCCCTTCTCCCAGGCGAATTGCGCCGCTGACTGATCGCGCAAGGCAAGACTGTCCTCGGGTGGGAACCCCCCCACCACCTGCAACGTGCCCTCTCGCGGCAAGAGAAGTACGGACTCGCAGCGCAGGGTGGTGGCGACATGACTGACCGAGGCCCAGATCACATCATCTGCCGTCGCAGCCGAAGCAACGCGGCGGCTGAAGTCATAAAGCTTGTTCGTTCGGTCGGCGATGGCGGATTGCGCCAGCGTCCGCGCCCGGAGCCGCGCGGCAAGATTGCCGGTGATCAGCGACGCCACCAGAAAAAGCCCAAGGGTCAGAAGCTCGCCCCGGCGCGAAACCTGAAAGCTGTAGCGGGGTTCGGTGAAAAGGTAGTTGTAGAGAAGAAAGCCAAGTATGGCCGCCAGAACCGAAGGACCAAGCCCGCGTCTGCTGGCCACCACGACCACCGCCGTCATGTAGATCACCGAAAGGCTTGCGACCGGAAACAGCTGATCAGTCGCAAAGGCACAGGCCGACGCCACCCCGACCGCGACCACGGCTTCGGCCCAGGCCCAGGGTTCGCCTGTCAGGCGAAGCGGCGGCGGCTTGCGCCTATGGTCCTTTTCGTCGGGTTCCGAGGCGATGGTCACCTCGAACGGTCCGGCCCGGCGCATCAGGTCGCTGGCCACGTCTTCGGATGTGAACCGCATCCAGAATGGCCGCGACCGGGGCCGACCCATCACGATCCGCCGCACGTTGCGATCCCGCGCCAACGTCAGGATCGCTTCGGCCACGTCACGCTCGGCTTCCAGCGTTGCCAGTTCGGCCCCCAGCCTTTCGGCCAGCCGCAGCGTGTTGGCAAGGCGGTCCTTGTCCGCATCTGCCATGGCCTCGCTTCGGGTGGAAGCAACGTTCAGCGCAATCCAGTCCACCCGCGCCCGGTCGGCAGACCGCTTCGCCACCCGGATCGCTTCGCGTGAGGCAGGGCTTTCGTTGACGCAGACCAGAATGCGTTCCTGAGCAGGCCATGGGCCTTCGATGGCGTTCAGCGCCATATGCTCACGCAGTTGCGCGTCAACACGGTCGGCGGCGGTGCGCATCGCCAGTTCACGCAAGGCGGTCAGGTTTCCCTTGACGAAGAACGATGCCAGCGCGCGTGAGGCCTGATCCGCAGGGTAGACCTTGCCCTGCTTCAGCCGCTCGACCAGTTCATCGGGGGGAATGTCCACAAGCTCGATTTCATCGGCCATGTCCATTACGCTGTCGGGCACCGTTTCCCGCACCCTGACCCCGGTGATGCGGGCGACAGTTTCGTTCAGCGTCTCGATATGCTGGATGTTCAGCGTGCTGTAGACATCGATCCCGGCGGCCAGCACTTCTTCGACGTCCTGCCAGCGCTTTTCATGGCGGCTGCCTTCGGTGTTGGTGTGGGCAAGCTCGTCGATCAGCGCAAGCTCCGGTCGGCGGGCCAGAAGCGCGTCAAGGTCCATCTCGGTCAGCGCGCGGTCGCGGTACAGGACCGCCCGGCGCGGCAGTTGCGACAGGCCGGAAAGCTTGGCCTGCGTCTCGGCCCGGCCATGCGTTTCGATCAGGGCGGCAAGAACGTCGACACCTTCGCGTTGCTTGCGGTGCGCGTCGTCCAGCATCGCCCAGGTCTTGCCAACGCCGGGGGCAGCGCCAAGAAACAGCTTCAGCCGCCCCCGCCCTTCACGCGCGGCCTGATTCAGCAGTGCATCGGGCGAGGGGCGGGTGTCAGTGTCGACGGTCATGCGGACTCCTTACGGCAGGGCAAGGCTTTATGGAAATGGCATTCCTTATCTTCTTCTTGCTATCCTCTGCACGGAATCAAGGGCGAAGCCCGCCGTGCAATGCCCGTCCGCCCCGCCGGGCGGGCACTTTGCAACGTTGCCAGCAGAACTGCGGTGGAAGCAGTTGAACCATAAAGTGCCTAGAACTCAGGTTGGATGCCCACCCGGCTGACGGGCATTGCCCTCTGACACGACTGTCTGAAAGGGCCGAAATCAGACGTGCGTATCCATCCCGCCTCGTCATGTCCTACGGCGCAGCGGGCGCCATCGGGAAGGCTTCGTCAAGAGCCAGGTTGGTTTGCAGCACGTTCACCCGGGGCAGGCCGTAAAGACCAAGAAGCGGTCCTTGCACATGGTCCGCAATCAGCGCCCGGACGGCAGCAGGATCGGCCCCACGCACCGTGGCGATGCGGTAGGCTTCGGCCAATGCGGTGTCAGGGCTGATATCCGGATCAAGTCCCGAGGCAGAGGTGGTGACAGCGTCGATGGGCGCGGGCGCGCCGTTCAACGCCTCCCAGTCCGCCCGCCGCTTTGCAACATCGGCGATCAGCGTGGCCGACGTCGGGCCAAGGTTGGTGGCCCCGGTCCCCGCAGCGTTCCAACCACTCGCCGAGGCGCGGGGGTGCAGGTATGCCTCACCAACGAAGGGCTGGGCGATCAGGCTTGATCCGATGACGGACCCGTCCTTTTCGATCAGGCTGCCGTTCGCGGCGGAGGGGAAAAGGCCCTGCGCGATGCCAGTCATGGCCAACGGGTAGGCAAGGCCGGTGAGCAGCGTAAAGAACACCGTGAGGACAAGGGCGGGGCGAAGATGAAGCAGCATGTCAGAGATCCTCAGGCCAGGTTCAGGGCAACAAGCGTCAGGTCGATAGCCTTGATGCCGATGAAGGGAACGATCAGGCCACCAAGGCCGTAGATCACAAGATTTCGACGCAGCAGTGCCGCGGCGCTGGCAGGGGTGTAGCGGACGCCGCGCAGAGCAAGCGGGACCAGTGCCACCAGGATCAGCGCGTTGAAGATCACCGCCGACAGGATGGCGCTGGTGGGCGAGGCAAGACCCATGACGTTCAGCACACCCAGGCCCGGATAGGCCGCGACAAAGATCGCGGGCAGGATGGCGAAATACTTGGCCACGTCGTTGGCGATACTGAACGTCGTCAGCGCCCCGCGACTGATCAACAGTTGTTTGCCGACCAGCACCACCTCGATCAGCTTGGTTGGGTCGCTGTCCAGGTCGATCAGGTTCGCGGCCTCTTTCGCCGCGGATGTCCCCGAGTTCATCGCCACCCCCACATCGGCCTGCGCCAGCGCGGGTGCATCGTTCGACCCGTCGCCGCACATTGCCACCAGCCGCCCGCCCGCCTGTTCGCGGCGGATCAGGTCCAGCTTCATCTCTGGCGTCGCTTCGGCAAGGAAGTCGTCCACCCCGGCCTCAGCGGCGATGGCGGCGGCGGTCAAAGGGTTGTCGCCGGTGATCATGACCGTGCGGATGCCCATCGCGCGCAATTCGGCAAAGCGTTCGCGGACGCCGGGTTTGACGATGTCCTTCAGATGCACAGCGCCAAGGATCGTGTTGCCTTCGGCCACCAGAAGCGGCGTCCCGCCCGACCGGGCGATGGCATCGACCTGCCCGGCAAGCGCTCCGGGAGGCATCTGGCCGGTCAACCGGATCACTGCGTCCGTGGCCCCTTTGCGAAAGGACTTGTCCCCGGTATCAAGGCCGGAAAGCCGGGTCTGCGCCGTGAAGGCCACCGCCGCCGCGCCAGCGGGCATTGCCGGAAGGGCACCCAGGATCTCGCGCGCCTTGTCGACGATGGACTTGCCTTCGGGCGTCTCATCAGCCAGCGAAGCCAGCGCCGCCGCCTCAGCAAGACGGCGCGCATCTACACCAGGCGCGGGGATCAGCGCGTCGGCCATGCGGTTGCCGAAGGTGATTGTCCCGGTCTTGTCCAGAAGCAGCGTATCCACATCCCCCGCCGCCTCGACCGCTCGGCCCGATTTGGCGATGACATTGGCCTTCACCAGCCGATCCATCCCCGCGATGCCGATGGCACTCAGAAGCCCGCCGATGGTTGTGGGGATCAGCGTCACGAACAAGGCGCCCAGCACCACGACGGGGATGACGGTGCCGGAATAGCTGGCAAAGGCTGGAAGGGTCACGACGACAAACAGGAAGATTAGCGTCAGCCCGACCAGAAGGATGTTCAGCGCAATCTCGTTCGGAGTCTTCTGCCGTTCCGCCCCTTCCACCAGCGCAATCATCCGGTCCAGAAAGCTTTTCCCCGGTTCCGCCGTCACCCGCATCACCAGCCAGTCCGACACCACCATCGTCCCGCCGGTCACGCTTGACCGGTCGCCGCCCGCCTCGCGGATCACCGGCGCAGATTCGCCTGTGATGGCACTTTCATTGACCGACGCCACGCCACGCACCACCTCGCCGTCGGTCGGGATGATGGTGCCGGGGGTCAAAAGCACGAACTGACCGGGTTGCAGGTCGGCGGACGCTACCGCTTCTGCGTCGATGGGGTCACTGTCGGGAGAGGGCAGCACCATCACTCCGGTATCGGACTTGGTTGCGCGCAGCGTATCGGCCCGAGCCTTGCCGCGACCTTCGGCAAGTGCTTCGGCAAAGTTGGCGAAGATCACGCAAAGCCACAGCCAGAACGAGATGTGCAGCGCCGTGCCCGCCCCCGGCACACCCAGGACAAGGTCGCGCAGGCCCAGCACCGTGGTCATCGCCGCAATGACGGCGGTGACGAAGATCACCGGATTGCGCCACAACGCGCGGGGGGAAAGCTTGGTGAAGCTCGCCTTGATCGCTGCGGGATAAAGGCCGGATAGGTCGGCCGATTTGTCATGTTTCGACATGGGTTTGCCTTTAGAAGCTTTGCCCGGCCACCCGCGCGGTCTCTTCCGCGATGGGGCCAAGGGCAAGGACGGGAAAAAAGGTCAGCGCGCCAAGGATGACGACGGTAAGGACCAGAAGGGTGACGAAAAGGGGGCCGTGCGTCGGGAAGGTGCCGCTGGTGACCGCAGCCTTGGGTTTGCGGATCATCGACCCGGCAATGGCCAGCATCGGCACGATGATCGCATAGCGCCCGACCAGCATGACGACCCCGAGCGCCGTCGTCTGCCAGGGGTTCGCAGCCCCCCAGCCACCGAAGGCCGACCCGTTGTTTCCGGTTGCGCTAGAGAAGGCGTACAGCGTCTCGCTGAAGCCATGCGGCCCGGCCTCTTGCATGCTGGACACCATCTGCGGCACCGACATCGACAGTGCCCCACCGACCAGAATGCCCAAAGGCATCGACAGGAAGGCCAGGACGGCCAGCGTCACCTCGCGCGCTTCGATCTTGCGGCCCAGGTATTCGGGTGTCCGCCCGACCATCAGCCCGGCCAGGAAAACGGCCAGCACGACATAGAGAAGCATCCCGTACAGCCCCGCCCCGACACCGCCGAAGATCACCTCGCCGATCTGCATGAAGACCATCATGACAAGGCCAGAGAGCGGCATGAAGCTGTCATGCATCGCGTTGACCGACCCGTTCGACGCCGCCGTTGTGCTGGCCGCCCAAAGCGATGACAGCATCGCGCCGAAGCGTTGCTCCTTGCCCTCCATGTTCTCGCCCAGACCAAGCGCCGGGTTGCCCGCAACCTCGTAGACATGGATCACCGCAAGGCCCGCCACGAACATCACCGCCATCGCGGCAAAGATCGCCCAGCCTTGCCGCCGGTCCCCGGTCATGCGGCCAAAGAGGAAACAGAACGCCACCGGGATCAAGAGGATCGCCAGCGTCTGCGCCATGTTCGAGGCAATGGTCGGGTTCTCGAACGGATGGGCCGAGTTGACGCCGAAGAACCCGCCGCCGTTGGTGCCAAGCTGTTTGATGGCAATCTGCGCGGCGGCTGGCCCACGGGCGATGATCTGCTCTGCCCCTTCAAGCCCGGTTGCCTTGACTGCGCCCAGCAGCGTCTGCGGCACGCCCTGCGACGCCAGAAACAGGGCCAGCAGGATCGACAGCGGCAGCAAGATCCACAGGACAGACCGGGTCATGTCGACCCAGAAGTTGCCGATGCTGGACCCTTTCGGCAGGACAAACCCCCGGATCACCGCGACGGCCACGGCCATCCCGGTTCCGGCGCTGACAAAGTTCTGCACCGTCAGCCCGGCCATCTGGCTGAGGTACGAAAGCTGCGCCTCACCGGAATAGGCCTGCCAAAAGGGTCCAGCATCGGCAACTTCTGGGTCGACATGACCCGGTCTGTCCTGTGGATCTTGCTG
>JANMGI010000591.1:0-2294 GCA_031374565.1 Paracoccaceae bacterium
GAGCGGACGACGGGCATCCGTTCGACAAGGTTCTCGCCCGAGCGGATGACGGACCGGCCTATCAGGCCCTTGGCCAGCCAGCCGACGATGATGGTGCTGATCAGGAACACCAGGACGCCAACGCCGCGCACCGGAAATTCGTAGTCCGGGCCGAACCAGCGGCCCATGACCGCGTCGGGCTGCCAATAGGCCGGGATCAACGGCAATATCCAGCCGTCGATCCAGCCGATCACCGACCAGACAAAGTAGATCGTCAGCCCGATGGGCAGCACGACGACCAGGCCCGTCAGGAAACTGGCGCGCAGGCTGGCAAAAAAGCCGCGGCGATTTGGCGTGGTCGGTTCGGTCACGGGTGGTTGTCCCCTTCGGTGCCTATCTAGGGGGTCCTGTGCTGGCTTCGCAATGGCAGGTGGGTGCAAATCGCAGGCATTTCAGGACTGTTTGGCAAGTTCGCGGGCAATCGCCGCGCCAAGGCGGGCATTGTTCAGCACCAGCGCGATGTTCGAGGCGAGCGAGCGGCCTTCGGTCAATTCGAAGATGCGTTGCAGAAGGATGGGGGTCACGGCCTTGGCGGCGATGCAATTGGTTGCGGCCTCGGCCAACGCGGCTTCGATATGCGGCATGATCTCGGCGCGGGGAATTTCGGCTTCGACCGGGATCGGGTTGGCGACCAACTGACCGCCGGGCAGACCAAGGCGGGCGCGCATCTTGTGGGCTGCGGCGATGTCGGTCGCAGTGTCCATCCGCAAGGGTGACTTCAGGCCCGAAGAGCGCGACCAGAAGGCGGGAAAGTCGTCCTGCCCGTATGCGATGACGGGGACGCCAAGGGTTTCGAGGTATTCCAGCGTCTTCGGCAGATCCAGGATCGCCTTCGCCCCGGCGGCAACGACGGTCACGGGCGTTTCAGCGAGTTCACGCAGGTCGGCAGAAATGTCGAAGCTGGTTTCGGCACCTCGATGTACGCCGCCGATGCCGCCAGTGGCGAAGACCTTGATCCCGGCAAGATGCGCGCAGATCATGGTGGCAGCAACGGTGGTCGCCCCGGTGCCGCCACTTGCAAGGCAGGCTGCAAGGTCGGCGCGCGACAGTTTCGCGACGTCCTTTGCCTGACCAAGCGCGTCAAGCTGCGTTTCGGTCAATCCGACGTGGATCTGACGGTTCATGATCGCAATGGTCGCAGGAGTTGCGCCATGGGCGCGAATTTCTGCCTCAACCTGACGTGCTGTTTCCACATTCTGTGGAAATGGCATTCCATGGGTGATGATTGTGCTTTCAAGGGCAACGATGGGGGCGCCGCTGGCAAGCGCCTCACCGACTTCGGGCGACAGGACGAGGGGCAGGTGGGCAAAGAGAGTCATGAGCCGATGTCTCCGGATACATAGGTGGCGGCGGCGCGCAGGGCTTCGTTCAGAGCGTCCTGACGGGTGGCGCCCCGGCGTTCGGCGACAAGGTGCGCGGCCATGAACGTGTCGCCAGCACCTGTAACGCGGGTGACAAGGACCGGGGGCGGGCAGCCTTCAATCACGCCCTGGCCCTTGCGGCCTTCGGCGGCGGGCTTGCCACCGTTGGTGACCAGCACTTGCCCCGCCCCGCGGTGAAGCAAAGCCTTGGCGGCATCCGGTGCGGTGGTGGCTTCGCTGCGGGCCAGGATGTTCGCCTCTTCGAGGTTGACGTATAGCGTGGCCGAAGGGTGGGTGAGGAGTGGCAAAAGGCGGCCAGCCTTGCCGGGAGAGGCCGGGGCGACGCGAAGGTCAGCCTTCGCGAAAAGGGGCGACATAGCGATCTCGGCCAGCAGGCTTTCGGTGAGGTTGCCGTCCAGCGCTATGGGGCCGGACCACGGGGCGGTTTCGGTGCCAAGGCGACCGTCGGCGAGGGCGCGAATGATCTTGTCGCCCGCGGCCTCCAGCGAATGCGCGTCGGCCACGGCGGCGATCAGGCCGTTCGCGCCTTCAATGGCCATGTAGCGGTCGGTCGGCAGGTCGTCTGAGCGGTAGACGGTGTCTGTTACCAGACCCAGCCGGTCACAGGCGGCGATCAACTCGTCCCCCTCGGCATCCCGACCGATGGCGGTCAAAAGCGCCGGGGTCATCCCGAAGCGCCGCAAGGTCATTGCGATGTTCATCGCCACGCCGCCGGGAAGCCGCGTGATCCGGCCCGGCACGTCCGAGCCAAGCCGCATCGAGGTGGGAGAGCGACCGATGATGTCCCACAGGACCGAACCGATGCAAAGGATATCCGGTGTCATGGCGTCTACATCCCCGTTCCACAGGGCCGGGTCAACCACTCTAGCGTTT
>JANMGI010000186.1:0-4892 GCA_031374565.1 Paracoccaceae bacterium
GACGATGGACCCGCCCCGCGCCTTTGACAGAAGGGTGGCAGGCCCATCGATTCCGGCAAGATCGCCAGACTGTGCCACAACGAAGGGCAAGGTGCGCCGGTCGGAAAAATCGTGGATGGCGCGGGCGATCAGTGACTTGCCGGTGCCGGATTCGCCGGTGATAAGGACGGCAAGTTCGGTGTTCATCACGCGGGCGACCAGACGGTAGAGCGCCTGCATCGCCGGGGTGCGGCCCACCAGCGGCAGATCATCCCCAGCTTCGCGCGGGGCGACGACAACCTTGGGCCCGCGGCGCTTTTGGTCCAGCGCCTTGGCCGAGCGTTTCATCAGGTCCGGCAGATCGAAGGGTTTGGGCAGGTAATCGAACGCTTCAGCCTCGGCCGCCTGGATCGCGGTCATGATGGTGTTCTGGGCAGAAATCACGATCACCGGCAGGCCGGGGCGCATCTTGGAAATCCGGGGCAGCGCATCAAGGCCGTTGCCGTCGGGCATGATCACGTCGCTGATCACCAGATCGCCCTTGCCCTCTTCCACCCAGCGCATCAGCGTCATGAGGGATGAAGTCGCGTGAACCTTGCAACCCGCCCGGGTCAGCGCCTGGGTCAGGACCGTTCGGATCGTGCGGTCGTCGTCGGCAACCAGAACCGTGCCATCCATCAGCGGGCTTCCTTCTTCTTCTCGCGGGGCGCCATTGGCAGCGACACGCGGAATACGGTGCGACCGGGGACGGAATCGACAGAGATCCAGCCCTCATGGTCAGAAATGATCTTGGAGACGAGTGCCAGACCCAGGCCTGTGCCATTCTCGCGACCCGAAACGAAGGGCTCGAAGATGCTTGCGGCGATTTCGGGCTTGATGCCGGGGCCGTCGTCGATGATCTCGACATTCAGGGGCAAGGCGGCGGAGGGGCCGTCCTTGCGGCGCAGGCGCAGCGACAGGTCGTAAAACGTGTGCAACCGGATCGTGCCGCCGTTCTTGCAGGCTTCGGCGGCGTTCTTGATCAGGTTCAGGAACACCTGCATCAGCTGGTCGCTGTCGGCCAGAGTGAGGGGAAGCGAGGGGTCATAATCCTCGACGATAGTCATATGTGCGGCGAACCCGACAAGAGCCGAGCGGCGGGCACGGTCCAGCGCGTCATGGATGTTCACGGGCTTGCGGTCAGGGGGCCGAAGGTTGCCGAACTGTTCGACCTGTTCCAGAAGTTTGACGATGCGGCGGGTTTCTTCGACGATCAGGTCGGTCATTTCCTGATCTTCGGGGGAGAGGTTCATCGACAGAAGCTGCGCGGCACCGGAAATCCCGGCGAGCGGGTTCTTGATCTCATGCGCCAGCATTTCGGCCATGCCGATGGCAGAGCGGGCTGCGGTCTTGGCACCCATGGACCGGCCCATCCGGTCGGCCAGTTCGCGGGGCGACAGGATCAGCATGACGATGCCGGGATTGTCGTGCATGGGGGCAAGGTGGACCGTGCATTGGACGGGCGGACGTTCGCCGCTGGTCACATCGACATCGTTGATGTTCAAGGGCGACTGGTTGGCGCGGACGCGGAGCAGAGCCTCTTCCATCGGGGCTTCGATGGACAGACGGTCGAACACCGGCTGGCCGATCAGGCTTTTCTGCGAAGCGTTGAGGAAGGTTTCGGCCGCGGGGTTGACCTCCAGGATGGTGGCGGCGGAATCGATCAGCAGGGTCGGGAACGGCAGCGAGGCCCAGATGACACCGGGCACCGGATAAGGCGCGCGGTAGGGGGTCATGCGGCCAGCTCCAGCTCGGCAAAGGCCTGTTCGATCAGCTGGATCACTTCGGCCGGGTCGGTGGAGGTGAGCACGGCTTCGCGGGCGTGGGGAAGACCCGCTTCCTCCAGATACCAGCCCAGATGCTTGCGGGCCATCCGCAGGCCCAGGTCACGCCCGTAGAAGGTGAGCATGTCGTCATAATGATCAAAGATCATGCGGGCCCGTGCGCCACCTTCGGGGATCTTCGGGGCGGGGGTGCCGTAAAGGTCGTGGGCGATTTGTGCCAGCTTCCAGGGCGCGCCCTGTGCGCCACGCCCGATCATCACGCCATCGGCGCTGGACAGGCGCAGCGCTTCGCGGGCTGAGGCGGTGTCGGTGATGTCGCCGTTGGCGATGACAGGGATGCGGACGGCGTCCTTGACCGCACGGATCGCGGCCCAGTTGGCATGACCCTTGTAAAATTGGCAGCGGGTGCGGCCATGGATCGTGATCATCTGGACGCCCGCGCTTTCCGCCCTGCGGGCCAGATCGGGGGCATTGTGCAGGGTGTCGTCCCAGCCTAGGCGGGTCTTCAGGGTAACGGGCACCTTCACGGCCTGCACCACAGCCTCGATCAGGGTCAGCGCTAGGTCAAGATCGCGCAGGAGGGCCGAGCCACAGAGGCCGGTCGTCACCCGCTTGGAGGGGCAGCCCATGTTGATGTCGATGACCTTGGCGCCCTGCCCTTCGACGAATTTGGCGCCTTCGGCCATCCAGTACGGATCACGGCCCGCCAGTTGCACGCTGGTCGCCTGCTCGCCAAAGCCAAGCTCTGCCCGGGCAAGGGCTTCAGGCTGGGCACGGACCACTTCGGCGCTGGCGACCATTTCGCTGACCACCAGACCGGCCCCAAAGCGGGCGACCAGCCGACGAAACGGCAGGTCGGTGATCCCGGCCAAGGGGGCAAGGAAGACCGGCGGGTCAAGGGTCAGAGGACCGAGGGCGAGAGGCAAAGCCTTATCCTTGTGCAGGTGATCAAGAGGTAGACCGCAGTGAGGGTGCGACCAAGGCGGAGGACGGGCATTATGACTGAAAAACATGCGATGCACAAATTTTGGGCATTCAAGGGCGTGAAGCGCCAGATTGTCATGCAGGTCGGGCTGGATTAGGCAGAGGGCAGAGGTAGGTGCAATGAACTCAGCCGTCATCATCGTCGCCGCAGGTCGCGGCAGCCGCATGGGCAGCGAAGTGCCAAAGCAATGGCAGGTTCTGGCCGGCAAGTCGGTACTGGCGCATACCCTTGCGGCTTTCGCGGGGCTGCGGGTGGTGCTGGTGATCCACCCCGATGACCGGGACCGGGCCGGGCAGTTGGGAGTCGAGTTGGTCACGGGTGGGGCGACGCGGGATGCGTCAGTGCTGGCGGGGTTGCAGGCGCTGGAGGGCACGGGCGTTGAGGTGGTGCTGATCCATGACGCGGCCCGGCCGTTGGTGTCGCGCGCCCTGATCGACCGGCTGCTTGCGGTGCTGGAGGCGCAGGACGGCGCGGCGCCTGCCCTGCCGGTGACGGATGCGCTCTGGCGCGGTGAGGCGGGCCTTGTGTCGGGGACAGTGGACCGCGCAGGGCTATGGCGGGCGCAGACACCACAGGCCTTTCGCTTTGCGTCCATTCTTGCGGCGCATCGCGCCCATCCCGGCGGAGCGCTGGACGATGTGGAGGTCGCGCGGGCCGCGGGGCTTGACGTGGCCATCGTCGAGGGCGAGGACACCAATCTGAAGCTGACCTATCCCGGCGACTTTGCCCGGGCCGAGGCGATCCTGAAGGGGCGGGACATGGATGTACGGCTGGGGAATGGCTTTGACGTGCACGCCTTTTGCGAAGGCGACCATGTCTGGCTGTGCGGGGTGAAGGTGCCGCACGGGCGCGGGCTTCTGGGCCATTCCGACGCCGACGTGGGCATGCACGCGCTGACTGATGCGATCTATGGCGCATTGGCCGAGGGCGACATCGGGCGGCACTTCCCCCCCAGTGACCCACAGTGGAAGGGGGCAGAAAGCCACATCTTTCTGTCTCATGCCATCAGACTGGCGCGAGAACGCGGCTATGATCTGGGAAACTGCGATGTGACTCTGGTCTGCGAACGTCCGAAGGTCGGCCCGCATGCTGCTGATATGAAAGCGGAATTGGCGCGCATCATTGGGGTGGACGCAGGGCGAATTTCGGTGAAGGCCACCACCTCGGAACGGCTGGGCTTCACCGGGCGCGAAGAAGGCATCGCGGCGATTGCAACCGCGACGCTGGTGAAGGCATGAGCCGCATGGTGGCCACCTTCTTCGGCGCGGGCTACCTGCGACCGGCAAGCGGAACCTGGGCCTCTGCGATCACGGTGGCCTTGGCTGTGGCGGCCTATCAGGCGGGCTGGGCTTTGGCGGTGCCGGTGGGGTTCGTGGTGGCGACAGTGCTGGGGTTCTGGGCGGTGCCGCGCTTTTTGGCCGATCGCCCGGGCGAGGACCCGCCCGAGATCGTCATCGACGAAGTGGCAGGCCAACTTCTGGCGCTGTCGTTCACGGTCATCCCGCTCTGGCGCCATGACATTGCCGACCTACTGACCGGCGCCTGGCCGGGCTGGGTGGCACCCTTCTTGCTGTTTCGCCTGTTCGACATCTGGAAGCCCTGGCTGGTGGGCCGCGCCGACCGGATGGACAGCGCAGCGGGGGTTATGCTGGACGATCTTTGGGCCGGGCTTTTCGCCGGAGTAGCCTCGATGGGATTGGCGGGCGTCTATCACGGGGTAGTGGAGCCATGGCTGAGGTGAACGTTCAGGACCTGCTGGCGCAGGCGCGATCATTGGGCCTGAAGATCGCTACGGCAGAAAGCTGCACGGGCGGGATGGTGGCGGTGGCGCTGACCGAAGTGGCGGGGTCGTCCGACGTGTTCGAGCGCGGGTTCGTGACCTATTCCAACGCGGCGAAGGTCGAGATGCTGGGGGTTTCACCTGCGACCCTGGCGGCACATGGCGCGGTGTCCGAGGCGGTGGCGCGTGAAATGGCCGAGGGGGCCTTGACCCATTCGGCAGCGGGGCTGGCGGTGTCGATCACCGGGATCGCGGGGCCGGGCGGGTCAGAGTTCAAGCCCGAAGGCCGGGTCTGCTTTGGTCTGGCGCGGACCGGGCGGGACAC
>JANMGI010000191.1:0-1870 GCA_031374565.1 Paracoccaceae bacterium
CATTCCGCGGTTCGGACAACCGGGGCGGTGCCAACGGTTCCCGCATCCGTCTGGCCCCGCAGAAGGAATGGGAAGGCAATGAGCCGGCCCGTCTGGCCCGTGTCCTCTCGGTGCTGGAGCCCATCGCCGCCTCATCCGGGGCCTCGCTGGCCGATGTGATCGTGCTGGCCGGCAACGTTGGTGTCGAACATGCCGCGAAGGCTGCTGGCGTTGACGTCACCGTCCCCTTCCACCCCGGTCGCGGCGATGCCACGCCGCAGGACACCGACGCCGACAGCTTCTCGGTGCTGGAGCCTGTCGCGGACGGCTTCCGCAACTGGATGAAGCAGGACTACGCCGTCTCGGCCGAGGAGCTTCTCCTCGACCGCGCGCAGCTAATGAGCCTGACGGCGCATGAGATGACGTGCCTTCTGGGCGGGATGCGGGTGATCGGCACCAACCACGGCGGCACGGCGCATGGGCAGTTCACCGACCGTGTCGGCGCGCTGACCACCGACTTCTTCACCGGCCTGACGGATATGGCGCTGAAGTGGGTGCCGAAGGGCATGAACGCCTACGAACTCACCGACCGCAAGACCGGCGCGGTGAAGTGGACCGCCACCCGCGCCGACCTCGTCTTCGGCTCGAACTCGGTCCTGCGCGCTTATGCCGAAGTCTTTGCCCAGGACGACAACCGCGAAAAGTTCGTCTGCGACTTCGTCTCGGCCTGGGTCAAGGTGATGGACGCGGATCGCTACGACCTCCGCGCCTGATCGCAAACGGCGGCCCGGGGAAACCCTCGGGCCGCCCCGACTCCCCCAAAATCCAAACCTTAAGATTCCCCTAACGTCCGCGACCAAACCATTGTAATCATTGGACGCATCAGCTTTGTCCACCGTGGACACATCCAGCGGCAGACGTGGTGCCCGCGGCCGGACTTGAACCGGCACGGCCTTGCGGCCAAGGGATTTTAAGTCCCCAGTGTCTACCATTTCACCACGCGGGCGGCGCGGGCGACCATAGTGGCTGGCGGGACCCTGGGAAACCCCTCTCCAAGGTCCGAGCCGCGATTGACTCCGCCTCGCCCGATTGCCCATATGTCCGCCATGATCTCCCGGAGACCCCCATGAACAAAGTCTATCCCAGCGCCGCCGCGGCCCTTGACGGGCTCTTGCACGACGGCATGCTGATCGCCTCCGGCGGCTTCGGCCTTTGCGGTATCCCCGAGCTTCTGATCGCCGCGATACGCGATGCCGGGATCAAGGGCCTGACCGTCGCCTCGAACAACGCGGGCGTCGACGGCTTCGGCCTTGGCCAGCTTCTGGAAACCCGGCAGGTGAAGAAGATGATCTCGTCCTACGTCGGCGAGAACGCCGAATTCATGCGCCAGTATCTGAGCGGCGAGTTGGAGCTGGAGTTCAACCCGCAGGGCACGCTGGCCGAACGGATGCGGGCAGGCGGCGCGGGCATCCCCGGTTTCTACACCGCGACCGGCGTCGGCACCGTGATCGCCGAAGGCAAAGAGCACCACGATTTCGACGGTCGCACCTATATTCTGGAGCGTGGCATCATCGCCGACCTTGCGATCGTGAAGGCCTGGAAGGCGGACCCGTCGGGAAACCTCGTCTTCCGCAAGACCGCCCGCAACTTCAACGTCCCCGCCGCCACCTGCGGCAGGACCTGTGTCGTCGAGGTCGAGGAAATCGTCCCGCTCGGGTCACTGGACCCCGACAAGATCCACCTGCCGGGCATCTACGTCCACCGGATCATCACCGGGGCCCATGAAAAGCGGATCGAGAACCGCACCACCCGCAAGCGCGGAGCCGAGCTGGCAGAAGTGGGCACCGGTTCTGGTGCCCGCGAGGCGACCACTAAAGGAGGGGCCGTGTGA
>JANMGI010000712.1:0-6869 GCA_031374565.1 Paracoccaceae bacterium
CGACGCGAGACCAGCGGCAGTGCGGTGGCGCGCGGGCGCCGGCGCATCACGTCGCGCTCTTCCGACTCCGCTTCGAACACGAGCGAGCAGACCGGGTCGATCACCATTTCAAGGAAGGCGATGTGGACAGGGCCGAAGAGGATCGGCATTCCGAACAGCAGCGGCATCAGCGCAAGGCCTGCGATGGGGACGTGGACGGCCAGGATGAAGCTCATCGCCTTGCGCAGATTGTCATAGATGCGGCGACCAAGGCGGATGGTGATGACGATGGAGCCGAAGTCGTCGTCCAGCAGCACGATGCTGGCCGCCTCGCGCGCGACATCCGTGCCGCGCCCGCCCATCGCCACACCGATATGCGCGGCCTTCAGGGATGGCGCATCGTTCACCCCGTCGCCGGTCATGGCAACCACAGCGCCTGCAGATTTCAGGGCGGTGACGATGCGCAGTTTCTGTTCAGGCATGATGCGGGCGAAGATGGTCACATCCTTGACCGCACGCGTCAGGTCCGCATCCGACATCGCGGCAAGGTCAAGACCGGTGATGACGCGATCGCCCTGAAACCCGGCCTGCGACGCAATGGCCTGCGCCGTCGCGGGATAGTCCCCGGTGATCATGATCACCCGGATGCCTGCGCTGCGGCATTGCGCAACCGCTGCGGGGACCGACGCGCGCAGGGGGTCAGAAAGGCCCACGAGGCCGAGGAAACGAAACGCGAAATCGCGTTGGCTGGCGGGCAAGGGGCCGGGATGGGTTGCCTCGGCCACGGCCAGCACACGCAGGCCTGATCTGGCCATCTGGTCGACCTGTTCTGTCAGCGCTTTGCGGCTGGCGGCACCCAGCTTGCACAAATCGGCAATCGACTCGGGCGCACCCTTGGCGGCGATCTGCCAGCCTTGGCGGCCTGCTTCCCAGGCCTGCGACATGGCCAGCAGGTCCGGGGCCAGCCCATAGCTCCGCGCGAGGGTGCGCCCTGCACCGGGCAAGGTTTCGCCATCGCGCAGATCAGCCTTGGCCAGCGTGTGAAACGCAGTCTCCATCGGGTCAAAGGGCTTGAGGGCCGAGGCCATCACTCCCGCTGCGGCCAGTTCGCGGAACGCCTCGGGAAGCGGCACGCCGACTTTGGCCGCCGCACCATCGGCCAGCCGGAGTTCGGCGATGGTCATCCGGTTTTCCGTCAAGGTGCCGGTCTTGTCGGTGCAAAGCACACTCGCCGCGCCCAGCGTCTCAATGGCGGACGCCCGCCGCGTCAGCACCCGGACTTTGGAGATGCGCCAGGCCCCCATCGCCATGAAAACTGCAAGCACCATGGGGAATTCCTCCGGCAGCATCGACATGCCGACGGCGATGCCCGCCAGCACGCCTTCCAGCCAGCCGCCGCGCAGCAGGCCGTAAAGCACCACAACCGCCCCGCTGACCGCCGCCCCGACCACGGCAAACACGATCACCAGCTTGCGCATCTGGCGTTGCAGCTGGGGGGTTTCGATCTCCAGCTTGCTGAGTGAGGTGCCGATCTTGCCGATTTCGGATGTAGCCCCTGTGGCAGTGACGCAGGCCAGCGCGGATCCTCGCACGATAAGGCTGCCGGAAAACACCATCGGCTGGTCATCACCCCCGGGGCTCACGTCAGAGGCGTGGCCCGCCCGTTTGCGGACCGGCACCGCTTCGCCCGTCAACAGGGATTCATCCGCCGAAAGGTCCGTCGCCTCCAGCAAAAGGGCATCGGCGGGCACGCGGTCGCCTTCCGAAAGCACGATCAGATCACCTCGCGCGATCTCTCGCCCCGCAATGCGCAGCCGCTCACCACCCCGGATCACCAGTGCGCGCGGGCTGGTCAGGTCGCGCAGCGCCTCCAACACCCGCTCGGTCCGGGCTTCTTGCACGACGGTGATGCCGACCGACAGGCAGGCGAAGGCGAGAAGGATCAGCGCTTCTTCCCGGTTGCCAAGCATCAGGTAGACCACACCGCCCGCGATCAGAAGGGCCAGCATCGGCTCACGCAGGACATCGAAGATGATCCGGAGAGGGGACCGCCGCTGCGTGCGGGGCAGTTCGTTGAACCCTTCGGCGGCAAGCCTTGCCTGCGCCTCGGCCGGCGTCAGGCCTTGCAATGCGGCCCCCGTGGCAGGGGGTTCGATGGTGGAATGGGTCACGGAGGCGGCCTTTCTGAACGATGCCAGACCATGCCACGGACGTCAGGGATACAGTCCTGATCTGGGTCAGCCCGGGCCTGCGGGATGGCGGATAGCCTTGCGGAAAGACGCGTGTTCCAAGGAGCCCACCGATGCCAGACACCGAAAGAGCCGGATTCCGCTTCCCGTCGGCCTTCACCATCCTCTTCGGCCTGATCGTCCTTGTGGCGGCGCTGACCTGGATCATCCCGGCGGGCCAGTATCAGCGTGTGCCGTCCGAAATGTTGGGCAAGGATGTGCCGGTCGCGGGGAGCTATGCGCTGACCGATGCCAACCCGCAGGGGGTCTGGGATGTGATCCTGGCCCCGATCGCGGGGTTCTACGACCCGGTCAGCTATGCGGCCAATGCCATCGACGTCTCACTTTTCGTGCTGATGATCGGCGGGTTTCTGGGGGTGGTGACGGCCACAGGGGCCATCGACGCAGGGATCGCGCGCGCGATGGTAGTCCTGAAGGGGCGCGAGCGTTGGATGATCCCATTCCTGATGGGCCTCTTCGCCATTGGTGGGACGACCGAGGGGATGGCCGAGGAAACGCTGGCCTTCTACGTCCTCCTCGTGCCGGTGATGATCGCCGCGGGATATGACGCGCTGGTGGCGGTGGCGGTGATACTTCTCGGCGCCGGGATCGGGGTGCTTGGGTCGACCATCAACGCCTTTTCCACCGTCATCGCCTCGAACGCCGCGGGGATCGCCTTTACCGAAGGCATCATCCTGCGCTTCGTCATCCTGATCGCGGGTTGGGTGGTCTGCGTGGCCTACGTCATGCGCTACGCCGCGCGGGTGAAGGCAGACCCGGCAAAGTCGCTCGTCTTTGACCGCAAGGCCAGCAACGAGGCGTTCTTTCTGAAGGACAAGGCCACCGACGCGACCGTGTTCAGCGGCCTGCACAGGATCGTGCTGGTCCTGTTCGCGCTGACCTTTGCGGTGATGATCTGGGGCGTATCGGCCGGAGGCTGGTGGATGGCCGAGATGGGCGCGCTGTTTCTGGTGGCGGGGATCATCATCGGGATCGTGGGCCGTCTGGGTGAGGTCAAGCTGATCGAGGCCTTCGTCGGCGGCGCGCGCGACCTGCTGGGCGTGGCGCTGATCATCGGGGTGGCGCGCGGGATCGTCGTCATCATGGACGCGGGCCACATCACCGACACGATCCTGCACGCAGGCGAGACCACGCTGTCGGGCCTGCCGAAAACCGCGTTCATCCTGGTGATGTATTGGATCGAGGTGGGAATGTCGTTCTTCGTCCCCTCCACCTCGGGGCTTGCGGTGCTCTCGATGCCGATCCTCGCTCCGCTTGGCGATTTCGCCGGGGTGAAGCGTGAGCTGATCGTGACCGCCTTCGCCACTGCAAGCGGCATGGTCAACCTGATCACCCCTACGTCCGCTGTCGTCATGGGCGGCCTTGCCATCGGACGGGTGCCTTATGAACGCTGGCTGCGGTTCATCTGGCCGCTGCTCCTCGCGCTTACCATCCTCATCATGGCCGCACTTGCGCTGGCCGTCACCTTTGGAGCAGCTCCATGACCCTGACGTATGGCGTTCATTCCGAAGCGGGGCAGTTGCGCCGCGTGATGGTCCACCGTCCGGGAACCGAAATGGCCCGGCTGACTCCAGAGAACCGCGAGGAGTTGCTGTTTGACGATGTGATCTGGGTGAAACAGGCGCGGGTCGAACACATGGCCTTTTGCGATATCCTGCGGGAACGCGGGGCCGATGTGGTGTTCCTGCGGGACCTTTTGACCGAAACCCTGCGCGACATGGATGCACGCACCTGGCTTTTGTCGGCGCGGATCAATGACAACACGGTGGGGGTCGGGCTGTCGCAGGATCTGTTCGCGTGCCTGATGGAAATGGATGCGGACGCGCTGTCGAACATCCTGATCGGCGGGATGAACAGGGCTGAGCTGCCGATCCCGCGGGCGGGTATGCTGGTCCCGATGCTGCGCCCGCAGGACTTTGTGCTTGCACCCCTGCCGAACCACATCTTCACCCGGGATACGACCTGTTGGATCTACGGCGGGGTCACTCTCAACCCGATGCACTGGCCTGCGCGGCGGCTTGAGACGCTGAACCTGGCCGCAATCTACAAGTTCCACCCGGACTTTCGCGATGCGGGCTTTCCGGTCTGGTGGGGCGATCCCATGGTCGATCATGGCCCGGCCACGCTGGAGGGCGGCGACGTCATGCCCATCGGGAATGGGATCGTCCTGATCGGCATGGGCGAACGCACCACGCCGCAAGCGGTGGGGCAGGTGGCGCGGGCGCTTTTTGCCGGGGGCGGGGCGGAGCGGGTCATCGCCTGCCAGTTCCCGCGCAGCCGGTCCGCGATGCATCTTGATACCGTGTTCACCTTCTGCGACCGCGATCTTGTCACCGTGTTTGCCGAGGTCACGGACGCGATCCGAACCTATTCGCTTCGGCCCGGCAAGCGCGACAACATCGACGTGACCGAAGAAACCACACCCTTTCTGGATGTGGTCGCAAAGGCCCTTGCGCTGAAAATCCTGCGCACCGTGCCAACTGGGGGCGACGCTTACGAATCCCAGCGCGAACAGTGGGATGACGCGAACAACCTTCTCTGCATCAGCCCCGGCGTGGTCGTCGGCTATGAACGCAACACCCATTCCAACACCCTTCTGCGCAAGGCGGGGGTGGAGGTCATCACCATCTCCGGCGCGGAACTTGGCCGCGGGCGTGGCGGGTCGCATTGCATGACCTGCCCGCTGATCCGTGAGTCCCTGTGATGCGCCCGATTTCCTTGAAAGGACCACCCGATGTCGCAAAACCTGCACGGCCGCAGCTTCATGAAACTGCTGGATTTTTCGGGCGACGAGTTACGCTTTCTCCTCCGCCTTGGGGCCAGCCTCAAAGAGGCCAAGGCGTCGGGGACGGAACGGCAGCTTCTGCAAGGCAAGACCATCGCGCTGATCTTTGAAAAGGACAGCACCCGCACCCGTTCCGCCTTTGAGGTCGCAGCTTTCGACCAAGGCGCGCATGTGACCTACCTTGGCCCCTCGGGCAGCCATATCGGCACGAAGGAGTCGATGAAGGACACCGCCCGCGTGCTGGGCCGTTTCTATGATGCCATCGAATATCGGGGGTTTGGGCAGGCCGAGGCCGAAACGCTGGCCGCGTTTGCGGGCGTACCGGTCTACAACGGCCTGACGGACGAGTTTCACCCAACGCAGGTCCTTGCCGATCTGATGACCATGCGTGAGAACACGCACAAGCATTTGTCCGACATCGCGTTCTGCTTTGTCGGCGATACCGGCGGCAACATGGGGTCGTCGCTCATGGTCGGCGCGGCACTGATCGGGATGGATATCCGCCTTTGCGGCCCTCAGGCTCTTTGGCCAGAAGCGGCGCTTGTGGAAAACTGCCGGACTCTGGCCGAAACAAGCGGGGCGCGTATCACCCTGACCGAAAAGCTGGCCGAAGGGGTGGAAAGCTGCGATTTCGTCTACACCGACGTCTGGGTTTCGATGGGTGAGCCTGAGGCGGTCTGGGCCGAACGGATCGCGCTTCTGCACCCCTACAGGATAACCCAGAAGGTCATGGACCTGACCGGCAATCCCTATGCCAAGTTCCTGCATTGCCTGCCCGCCTTTCACAACCGTGAGACGGTGACCGGCGAGAAGATCTTCCAGACCTACGGGCTCGACTGCCTTGAGGTGACGGATGAGGTCTTCGAATCCCCTGCCTCCAAGGTCTTTGATCAGGCGGAGAACCGGCTCCATTCTATCAAGGCGGTGCTTGTCGCCACGATCGGGGCCGTGTGATGCGGATCGTGGTGGCCCTGGGCGGCAATGCCCTCTTGAAACGTGGTGAACCGATGACGGCGGAAGCTCAGTCCACCAACGTCCGCATTGCGGCGGCGGCACTGGCCGATCTTGCGCGCGATCATCAGATCATCGTGGCGCATGGCAACGGCCCGCAAGTCGGTCTGATGGCACTGCATGCCGCCAGCTTTGCGCCAGACAATCCCTGGCCGCTGGATGTGCTGGGGGCCGAAACCGAAGGCATGATCGGCTATCTGATCGAGCAGGAGCTGATGAACGCCCTGCCTCGCGGTACCGACTGCGCCACCTTGCTCACGAGGGTGGAGGTTGACCCGCTGGACCCGGCCTTTGGTCAGCCGACCAAACCCATCGGTCCGGTCTACACTGCCGAAGAGGCCAAGCTGGTGCGCGCCGAGCACCGCTGGTCGATGGTCGAAGAAGCCAAGGGCGGATTGCGTCGGGTTGTCCCCTCACCGCTGCCCGTCGCGGTGCTGAACATCGCGCCGATCCGGCTTTTGGTTGAGGCCGGGGTCTGCGTGATCTGCGCCGGTGGGGGTGGCATTCCGGTGGTAAGGGCAAAGGATGGCAAGATGGAAGGCGTCGAGGCGGTGATCGACAAGGATCGCACGGCGGCCTTGCTGGCGCGGGCGCTACAAGCCGATTTCCTGTTGATGCTGACCGATGTCGAGGCAGTGTTCCGCGATTGGGGCGGGCCGGATCAGACCGCGATTTCTACTATTACTCCGGACGCTCTGGCCAAGATTAGCTTTGCCGCTGGCTCCATGGGGCCAAAGGTCGCCGCCGCCTCTGATTTCGTACGTGCGGGCGGGACGCTGGCCGGGATCGGCCGGTTGCACGATGCCCGCGCGATTCTCGAAGGACGGGCAGGAACGCAGGTGCGG
>JANMGI010000745.1:0-2387 GCA_031374565.1 Paracoccaceae bacterium
CCATTGGTCTCGACCTCCAGCGCCAGTTCCGGCCCGCCGGTCTTGATGATCCGGCCTGCCGCCATGATGTGCACGACGTCCGGAGTGATATGGTCCAGAAGCCGCTGGTAGTGGGTGATCACGAGGAATGACCGCCCTGCACTGCGCAGCGCGTTCACCCCGTCCGCGACCAACTTCATCGCATCGACATCAAGGCCCGAATCGGTCTCGTCCAGAATGCACATCCTGGGTTCCAGCATCGCCATCTGCAGGATTTCGTTGCGCTTTTTCTCACCACCCGAAAAGCCGACGTTGACCGGTCGCTTCATCATCTCGGCGTCGATCTTCAGGGTCTTGGCCTTCTCGCGCACGACCTTCAGGAAATCGCCCGCACTTAGTTCTTCCTCGCCGCGCGCTTTCCGCTGAGCGTTCACTGCCGTCCGCAGGAAGGTCATGTTGCCGACACCGGGGATTTCCACCGGATACTGGAACGCCAGGAAAAGGCCCGCAGCAGCACGTTCTTCCGGCTCCATCTCCAGAAGCTCCTGCCCCTCAAGCCTGGCCGAGCCTTCCGTCACCTCATAGCCCCCGCGACCGGCTAGGACATAGGACAGCGTCGACTTGCCCGACCCGTTCGGCCCCATGATCGCATGGACTTCACCTGCGCCGATCTTCAGGTCCACCCCGCGCAAGATCACCTTGTCTTCTTCTTCAAGTTTTACGTGCAGATTATTGATTTCAAGCATTTTATGTTCCATTTGCATCAGCGCGGATCGGTGAACCAGGCGACGGCCTGCGTGGCCATATCGGGTGGGATCGCGCCGGGTATGACGGTGAAGCGGGCCATGCGCCCGACGGTTTCTTCCTTGTGGGCCAGGCGCTCGACCCCGTGGTAATAGCCCCGCTTGAGGTAGTCATCGAAAAGCACTGTCACGGGCTTCGTGGCCCGCATCATGACCGCGACCAGGCAGGACGCACGAAAGCGACCGTCGATCAGCACAAGGTCCGGCTCGACGAAATCTGGGCGGTCCCAGACCGACAGGGCGTAACCGTGGAACTTGCGGAACTCACGCGGCTTCATCGGCACGCCCCAGGGGCCGGTCGGACCGACATCGGCCCAATGCACCTGCGCCTTGTCCGAGATCGTGGCGATGTGAGTCGCCATCCGCGTGGCCCAATCCTGATCGCTTTCCACACTGAAGACCCGGCGTCCCAACTTCGCCGCAAGCACGGTCGACCCGCCGCTGCCATATTCCAGAATCGTCTCTGCAGCCTCATAGTAGCCGGTCAGAAAGCGACTTTCGCGAGGGGCAAAGGTCAGCTCGAAACTGGGCGCATCGCTTTCAGGCTCCATCTCGGCCTCCATCCCGCGAATGACGACTGGTGTTGGCATCATCAGATCCTTTGGCAAGACGCCGGAGCCCTGAAGGTCCAGCTCGGCAAGAGCCTCGGCCACCCGTAGATGGACCTGCGACACGGCGAAGGCCACGGAGGGAAGCTTTTTCAGCCGGTCCATCGCAGCGGTCACCGCCGCTTCCCACTGCAGGATCGAGCGGTCCTCGGCCTCATTGCGGTCAAAACGGTCGAAATAGCCGGGCGTATGCCGCATGTTCGGCCGACGCGGCCCGGTCGAGACCATGCCCCGCCCCCGCGCGGCTTTCAGGCGGAAATGGTCCGGGGTGCGGACCGAATAGTGGTTCACCTGGGCCAGCGCCCAGCCATATTCACGCCGCGATGCCAGGTTGTTGCGCCCCGGGATCGCCTCACCCGCAAGCCAATGCCCGGTGCGCGGGGCTTTCTGGTCCAGGGGCTTGCCGTTGCCACCGAGGCAATCCTGCGGCCCGGCACCGGCCCCAACGCGCGGCAATCCGGCGGCATTCGGTGAAAACCCCAGGAACTTCGCGCCGTGCCGGAAGAAAGGCTTTGTCTCCAGGTTCGCGACGAAATCTTCCTTTGACGCTCCGGTGTAGGCCTCGCTGACATGCCGCCCCAGAAAGCTGTCATTCCCGCCCGACCCGAACAGCCGCCAGTTCAGCATCAGTGCCGAGGCCCCACCCATCGCCGCAATCAGCGCTTGCACCGTCCGGTCGCCGACATGGACGTTCAGGAATTCGTCAGCATCCAGCCAGAGATACCATACGCCGGACTGGTAGCCGACTTCGGCCTCGAACGCCGTGACGGCCGCATCCTGCGGGGCGACCCCGCGTCCGGGCGTCGTGCGCAGGAAGGTGATCTCTCCGGCCTCGGCCAGCGCCTCGCACAGCGCATCCGACCCGTCGGTAGACCCGTTCGAGACGATGACCACCCGGTCGATCCCGATCACCCGGTGATAGGCGATCCATTCGAGGAGAAACGGCCCTTCGTTGCGCATGGCCGACACCAGAACGACCTTTGGTCGGTCCGCGTCT
>JANMGI010000218.1:0-1778 GCA_031374565.1 Paracoccaceae bacterium
CAATTACTGGGCCTACGGGGCCGAGGCCGAGAAGATCAAGGAGACCAGGGACGGCGGCAACGACACGCTTTGGTATCTTGGCGGGCCGGACGGATACATCCTGCACTGCCCGATGAACGTGGAGAACATCCGCATCGCCACAGTGTTGGCCCGGCACGAAGACCCGGAGGCGGCGAAGAAATCGGCACGGGTGATGCGGATCGTGGCGCATCCCGACAGCCCGATCCATTTCGAGACCACCGAACGGGTTATGGTCAGCGTTCGCGGTTCACGCGGGAACGATGTGATGATCGGGCCGAAGTATGGCGGGGCGACCTTTTACGGCGGCGAGGGCGACGACGTGTTGCGGGCGATTTCGGTGTCGGAAAGCGCACGCCATTTCTTCTATGGCGGGGCGGGGAATGACCGGCTGGTCGGCGGCGGCGGGCGGGATGTACTGGACGGTGGCACGGGCGACGACACGATCATCGGCATGGCGGCGCGGAACAAGCTGTTCGGCGGGCATGGCAATGACGAGATTCACGACGGCGATGGGTCTTCGGTGGTGCATACCGGGCCGGGGCGGAACACCGTGCGGCTGGGGGGCGGCAACGACACGGTTCATGCGGGGACCGGGATCAACCTGATCGACCCAGGGCCGGGCGCGGTGGTGTTCGTGCTGGCTTATGGGGGCGTCACGCATGTCAGCCAGTGGCAGGCCAGCCAAGTCTATGACCTTGGGGCTTGGCCGAAGCCGCCCCAGGTCACACGCCGCCCGGACGGGGTGGTGGACGTGACGCTGGGGCTTTCGGTGTTGCGGATCGCCGGAGTGCCCGGCGACCACGATGTTTCAGGCCAGATCAGGCAGGGTTAGCGGGCTCACTGCGCGTCTTCCACAGCGAATAGAAGATGCCCGAAGCGATGATGCCGATGGTGATGGCCAGCGACAGGTAGGGGTCGAACTTGCCGAAGAAATAGCTGTAGAACCCCTTGAGGCCGATGAAGATCAGGACCACGGCCAGCGCATACTTCAGGTAGTGGAAGCGGTACACCAAAGCGGCCAGCGCGAAGTAAAGCGCGCGCAGGCCAAGGATCGCCATGATGTTCGCGGTGTAGACGATGAACGTATCGGTGGTGATCAGGAAGATCGCGGGCACCGAGTCCACAGCGAAAATCAGGTCGGCGAAGTTGATCACGATCAGCGCCACGAACAGGGGTGTGGCGAACATCACCAGCTTGCCCGTTGTGGGGTGCGGCTGGCGGACAAAGAACTTCTGCCCGTGCAGGTCCTTGGTCACGTTCATGTATTTCGAGGTCAGCTTCACCACCGGGTTCTTCGAGACGTCCATGTCGCCTTCCGGCACCACCAGCATCTTGATGCCGGTCAAGGCCAGGAAGGCTGCGAAAACCAGTGTCACCCACGAATAGGTCGAGATCAGCTCGGCCCCGATGGCGATCATGATGCCGCGCAGGATGATCACGCCGATGATGCCCCAGACCAGGGCACGGTACTGGTATTTCCGGGGGATCGCGAAGTAGCCGAAGATCAGCGAGATGACGAAGACGTTGTCGATCGAGAGCACTTTCTCGATGATATAGCCCTGAAAATACGCTGCCACCGGGTTGGTGCCGTCACTTGTGACAAGGGTGCCGTTGGACCACGCCCACCAGATGTAACCGCCGAAGGCGATGGCGATACAGATGTAGAATGCGGACAGCTTCAGGCTTTCGGCGACGCCAAGTTCGTGGTCGTCCTTGTGCAGCACGCCCAGGTCGAAGACCATCAGCGTGATGACGAT
>JANMGI010000031.1:0-2466 GCA_031374565.1 Paracoccaceae bacterium
GCGCACCGCAACGACGAGGCGACAAGCGCCGTGATGGACGGCCCGCATTCGGTGATCTTCGACGAAGCCGAAAACCGCCTGCATGCGCAAAAGGCCGTCATGCGCTGGTGTCTTGGGGTTTAGGCAAGGGTATGGTGGAAAAGGCCATAGATCTTGACCTCGCCCGCAGGTGGTTTGCCGAAGACATTCGGGAGGTTGCGCCTGTCCTACGCAACTCCGCAATCGTGGAGGCCTTCGCCGCCGTTCCGCGGGAGCACTTTCTGGGCGAAGGACCATGGGGGGTGCATTCTCGACTTGCCATCGGCGACATTCACAGAAGCGCGACCAATAGCCCTCACCACCTTTATCACGATGTTCTGGTGGCCATCGACGAGACTGCGGGTATCAACAATGGCCTGCCGTCGCTTTGGGCGCTGGTCTACGACAACCTGGACATACGTGCAGGGGCGACCGTCCTTCAGGTCGGATCGGGGGTTGGGTATTTCACGGCGATCCTTGCGGAACTGGTTTCGGTGGAAGGTCATGTGATTGCATATGAAATTGAACCCGCCCTTGCAGAGCGGTCTCGGCACAATTTGCGGCATTATTCGAATGTCGAAGTCCTTTGTGGTGACGCGACCAGCGTAGCAAGCTTCCCGGTTCTGGATTCGCTGACGGCATGTGCCGGGGTAACGCGGGTTCCGGCCATGTGGCTGGACAGTCTGAAACCGGGTGGACAACTCGTCCTGCCCTACACGGGCACCGACCAATGGGTTTTCTGTTGCACCTGACCAAGGGCGAAACCCATCATCCGGTGAAGTCACTGGAACCGGTCGGAGCCTATCATTGCGCCGGAGCGCGTTCGGATGTCGAAGCCGAGGCAATCACCTTGGCACTGAAGCACGAGTCCGGCCCCTCGCCGGATATTGCCCACTACCGGCTTGGCGCGCCTGCGAATGGCAACGCCAAGGTCTGGCTGGCCGGGAACGACTATTCGATTTCGCGCCACTAGATAGGCCGGTAAGTGCCTATTTCACCGAGAAACGCCGGTTCTTTCCCACGTAATCTTGCTGCTGCTTTGCACAGTGTCGGCTTACACAAGGTGCGGCAAACTTGCGGGCTTCTGCACTAGCGACGTGCCGTCACACGCTGGTGCTTGGGGCCCTTTACTCGCTGACCCAGACCTCCAGCAGCCCCGCTTGTGCCATGCCATAGCTTGACCCGGACAGGTCCTGCACCGTGACCGTCTTCAAGGGTTGCGCCGCCTGCAAGGTCCTTGCCAGGGCTGCGGCAAGGGCGGCGTCCTTGGGGTTGAAGTAGCGCACTTCGTTCAGGCCCTCTGCGGTTTTCACCCGCTCGCCGCCCCGTTCGTTGCCTTGAACTGTCCAGCCAGCTTCTTCCAGAAGCTTCGCCAGCTTGACGACCTCGCCACGCTGATATCCGGCGAACTGGATGAAAAGCTTCGAGCGCTTCTGCGCTTCGGCCAAGGCGAACCCGGTCAGAATCGGTATCAGGGACCGCGTTGTGCTCTCTTGCGCAAAGGCCGCCCCGATCATCCCCGGTCCCCCGCTGCTGACAATCGCAGGAGAGGAATTGCAGCTGTCCGCGAAGTAGAACGAGATGATGCAGCTTGCCAAAGCCAGTGGCGGGCGAAAGCGGTTTTCGGTCACGCTCTGCACCGTGGCCGCGACCACGGTGAACGCAAAGCACAGTGCCACAACCCACGCCAGCATCCGCCGCGCCAGAAGCGGCAGTTGCGTGATCACCAGCATGAAGACCATCAACCCGACTTGCGCGACCAGAAGGCGCCAGAACGTCAGGGTGTCATCGTCGGCCAGCTGCACCAGCCCGATGGCCAGCGCCATCACCACAAATCCGCCCACCGCAATCATCGTCGCCTGACGATTGATACCCAGCGAAAGCTGGATCGCCTTGAAGAAAGGTTCCATGAAAAGACCTCATCGAATGCGACGGATGAAAACGCCGCGAGTGGAAACAATCCGCACATCATACACCCAAAGTTGCAGTTTCCCAAATCCGATGATCCCCCCGGCAGGTGACGACATCCTGACCTTCGTCCGATAAATCAACTATTAGGTTGACTGATGACTTGAGCGACTATAGTTCATCTATATGGTTGAACGAATCGACAATGACCCAACATCCGACCCGCTGTCCCTGACGCTAAAGGCATCGGGAGACCCGACCCGGCGGGCTATCCTGACGCATCTTGCCCAGGAAGGCCCAGCCCGTGTGACCGACATCGCCGCCCGCTTCGACATCAGCCTCAACGCCGTGTCGAAGCACATCATGGTGCTGGAAAAGGCTGGCCTCGTGACCCGCCGCACGAAGTGGCGCGAGCATCTGATCGAAGTGAATCTTGAACCTCTGCACCAGGCTTTCCGCTGGTTCACCGACTTGAGGTCGATCTGGGACCTGCGCCTTGACTCGCTTGAAACCCACCTGACAAAGGACGCACCCGATGAC
>JANMGI010000038.1:0-12117 GCA_031374565.1 Paracoccaceae bacterium
CCGAGGGTGCGATCAGCCGGGTCACGCGGCTTTTGTGGCCGCTGGTGCTGTGGTCGTACCTCTTCTCAGCTGCCCGCCTTGCGGCCGGGGATGCTGCAAATGCCCAGATGCACGGCTGGCAAAGCTTGATGTTCTGGCCCCTGCCCCCGCGTGACCATTTCTGGTTTCTCTGGGCGCTTTTCCTGCAACATCTGATCGTCCTGGCGCTGATTCGTGTGGTCGGCCGCCCGCTTGGCGCAGGCGTCTGGGCCGGGCTGGCGGTGATGGCGATCCTGGGGTCCAGTTTCACCCCCGTCGGCCTGAACGCATGGACATTCGGCGCCGCGACCTATGCTGGGGCCTTCCTGACCGGGCTTGCCTTGGGCAGCACAACCTGGCGGCCCGAAGGGCTGGCCCCCCTGACCATCGCCGCTGCCATCTTTGTCGGCTTGCAGGTCCTCAGCTTCCGGCTGCCTCCGTCGCTTCTGACCAGCCAGCTGCTTGGGATCGTCCTCGCCCTTGCCTTCCTGACGATGGTGCGCAGCCTGACCGCTGTTGCCAGCGCTGGCACCACCGGCATTCTGGTGTTTCTGGGTGTTTCGTCGATGGGCATCTACCTTGCCCATACCATCTTTTCAGCCGGGATCCGGGCGGTCCTTGGCCGCTTCACCACCGACCTTACCCTTCACATGATCACTGGTACGCTGATCGGCATCATCGGCCCCTTGATCATTTACGCCATCATCCGCCGGGTTGGCCGCCCGGCGTGGATCGGCTTTTAAACGCACACCAGACCAACAGAAGGCAGGAACCCCATGTCCGCATTGAACATCAAGAAAGGCTCGACCAGCCATTCGGCCTACGACCTTCGCGCCACCAACAGCGAGATCGAGGAATCTCACACCCTTGCCGTGATCGTCGAAAACGAACCCGGCGTCCTTGCCCGCGTGATCGGCCTTTTCTCCGGGCGGGGCTACAACATCGACAGCCTGACGGTAGCCGAGGTTGACCACACCGGCCACCGCAGCCGGATCACCATCGTCACGCGCGGCACCCCCGCCGTGATCGACCAGATCGAGGCGCAACTGTCCCGCATGGTCCCGGTGCATGAGGTTCACGACTTGACCATGGAAGGCCCGTCCGTCCAGCGCGAACTGGCATTGCTGAAGGTCGCGGGCAAGGGCGCGTCCCGTGTCGAAGCCTTGCAGTTGGCCGAGATCTTCCGCGCCAATGTGGTCGACAGCACACTGGAAAGCTTCGTCTTCGAGATGACCGGGACGCCCGACAAGATCGACGCATTCGCCGACCTCATGCGCCCACTTGGCCTTCTGGAAATCGCCCGCACCGGTGTGGCGGGGTTGAAGCGGGGTGTTTAGCTGTTGAGCGCGGGATAAAGATAGTCCCGCGACATCGGCACCGTGCCGCGCGCCTTCGACAGCTGCAACTGGTGGATTACCAGATAGGCTTCGGAAAAGCTAAGCTCGGCCGATTGCAGGTAAAAGCGCCAAAGACGGATGAAGCGCTCGTCCTGCAGTTGGCTTACCAGACCAAGGTTCCGGTCAAACCGCTTCAGCCATTCCTGCAACGTGCGTTCGTAATGGCCGCGCCAGACCTCAAGATCAGCCAGCACCAGTCCCGTCTTCTCGACCACACGCATCGTTTCCGACACGGATGGGCAGTAGGCGCCGGGAAATATGAACTTGTTGAACCACGGCGAAATCGTGCTCGGGGGCGACCAGCGCCCGATATAGTGGATAAGCGCAACCCCATCCGGCGTGAGAAGGTCGGCAACCTTCTGGAAATAGGTTCGCAAGTGGTGCAAGCCCACATGCTCCATCATTCCGACAGATACCACCCGGTCAAAGTTTTCCGTGACCGCGCGATAGTCCTGCATCCGGAAGGTGACCTGACCGTCCAACCCGGCCTCTTTTGTCCGGCGGCGCGCTTCATCCAGTTGCACTTCCGACAAAGTGATCCCGGTTACCTGCACGCCGAAATCCCGCGCTAAAGTCAGTGCCAGCGTCCCGAAGCCGCAGCCGATGTCCAGTACTTTCATGCCCGGCTTCAAGAGAAGCTTTGACCCGATATGCGCCATCTTGACGGTCTGCGCCTCTTCCAGCGTCATGTCGGGGCGTCGGAAGTAGGCACAGGTGTACTGTTTCGACGCGTCCAGGAAGAGATCGTAAAGACCGGGTGAAATGTCATAGTGATGCGCCACGTTAGTTCGTGCTACACCGATGCTGTTCCAGATTGACCGGGACTTCAGCCGCTTCCAGAAATTCACCACCCCAGCCAAGGGCCGGGGAATTTTTCGCCCGCGCACGTTCCGAAGGACAAACGTCAGAAAGGCACGGACGTCGTTGTCGCGCAACGTCAACCGACCGTTGACATAGGCCTCTCCGATTGTCAGGTCCGGTCGAAGCAGAAACTTGCGTGGCAAATCCTTGTCAAGCAGCGTGACGCCCACGGATGGCGCGCCTCCGGGGCCAAAGAAATGCACTGATCCATCCGCGAGCGTCAGTTCCAGCCGACCCGTACAGACACCATGACGCAGCAGACCCAGCAACACGTGCTCTGACACCAATACTTTTTCCTCCGGTCGCCGGTTGCAGCAACAAATGGCCTAACGCAAATGCGCGCGAACAGTTCCATTGGTTGGGTGAACAGTCATTTCCGACGGTTTCGAACCACATCCGCTTGACAGGTGGATCAGTTTGGATCGGCGTCTTTTTGGCTGTTCAAGACAGACGTCAATGCCCGCTAAACTTCGGCTTTCGCTTGGCAACAAACGCCGCCACCCCTTCGCGGAAATCGTCAGACGCGCCACACACGCCTTGCAGCCGCGCTTCGGTGGCAAGTTGGGCTTCCAGCGACTGATCGAACGCCCCGCGCAGCGCCTGCTTCAGGGCGGCATATGCTCCGGTCGGTCCTGAAGCCAGCTTTTCGGCCCGGGATGATACGACTTCGGCAAAGCGGTCATCCGGCACCGCCTCCCAGATCATCCCCCAAGATTCGGCCTGCCGCGCGGACACGGGTTCGGCCAGAAGGGCAGCCCCCATCGCCCGCTGCAATCCGACGCGGCGGGGCAGAAACGACGTGCCCCCTGCATCCGGGATCAGCCCGATCCGGGTGAAAGCCTGGATGAAGGTGGCACTTTCCGCCGCAATCACCAGATCGCAGGCCAGCGCAAGATTGGCCCCCGCCCCTGCCGCCACACCGTTGACGGCGGCAATCACCGGGACCGGAGCCTCGGTGATCGCGCGGATCATCGGCACATATTCGTCGTTCAGAGTGGCCTCGAACCCGGTGGCGTCCAGCCCCCCGGCATCGGTCAGATCCTGACCCGAGCAGAAACCGCGCCCTGCCCCAGTCAACACGATGACCCGGGCCGAGTGACCCTCGCGCAGCGCTGCCGTGAGGTCACGCCTGAGGTCCCGGTTCAGGGCGTTCATCACGTCGGGCCGGTTCAGAGTGATCCAGTGCACGCCGCCTTCAACCGAAACCTTGACCAGATCACCCATCGCGCGCCCTCCTGCCGTCTTGCCACCCTATCGGGCGGGGCCGGGTGGCCAAGGCAAACGCCGCGTCACTCTTTCAGGATTTCGCTTAGCCGCGCCTCTTCTTCAGTGCTGAGCGTCACCTCCGGCATCACCCGCCGCCGTCCGGCTGCCATGGCGACACCGATCCCCGCCAGCAAGAGCGTTGGCCCGGCAAGCCACAGCACAAGGTTCACCCCTTGGGCGGGTGGGTTGAAAAGCACACCTTCGCCATAGCGCGCGACGATGTAGTCTATGACCGCCTGATCACTGTCGCCCGCCATCAGACGTTCGCGGATGATGATACGCAGGTCGCGCGCGATCGGGGCATTGCTGTCGTCGATCGTCTCGCCTTGGCAGACCGGGCAGCGGATGTCGTGGCTGATCGCGCGGGCGCGGGCTTCCAGCGCAGGGTCGGCGAGGATCTCGTCGGGTTGCACAGCAAGGACCGGCGTTGCCATCAGAAACAACGCAAAGATGTAGGGTGGGCAATATGCCCACGCCTTTCCGAGCCACCTCATTCTCCGGGCACCGCGTCCGGCACCCGGCGGGCTCCTGCCGCCACCCGGTAGCGCCGGTCCGACAGGCTGAGACAGCCGCCAAGCGCCATCAGCAGCGCCCCGCCCCACAGCCAGTTGGCAAAGGGCTCGATGTAGCTACGCACTGCCCAACCCCCGCTTTTCTGCTTGTCGCCCAGAACGAGGTAAAGGTCGCGCGCAAAGCCGAAGTCGATGGCGGCCTCGGTCGTAGGCATTTCGGCGACCGGATAGAACCGCTTTTCGGGATACACCACGGCCACCAGCGCCCCCGACTTGGTCACCGTCATCGTCGCCATGGTCGAGGCGTAGTTCGGACCCTCAACCTCTTCGACCTTGTCGAGCCGCACCTCATAGGCCCCCAGCGGGAAGGTCTCGCCTTCCTGCACGACACGAATATCCTCGACCTTCCAGGAATGCATTGCGGCGACGGCAAAAAGCGTCACCCCCATGCCCAAGTGCGCTGTCGCTTTGCCCCAGTCGGACCGCGGCAACCGGGTCAGCCGGGCCAAACGCGCGCCAAACCCGTCACGCCCGGTCCGCGCCCATAGGTCGGTCAACGCACCGAACACCACCCATGCCCCAAGCGCCAGACCCACCGGCCCCAGCGCCGATTGCCCGGTCTGCATCGCAAAGGCCAGAAGACCCAGCGCCAGTGCCAGCACCAACGCCGGGATCAACCCGCGCAAGCTGCGCAGCACCGAGCCCCGCTTCCAGGCCAGCATGGCACCGGGGGGCAGGATTAGGGCCAAGGCCACCATGAAGGGTGTGAAGGCCGCGTTGAAGAAGGGCTCCCCCACCGAAAGGTCACGCCCAAGCAACATTGTCCCAACAAGCGGCCAGATTGTCCCAATAAAGACGACGAACGCCGCCACCGACAGCAAGATGTTGTTCGCAACCAGCGCGCTTTCGCGGCTGACCATGCTGAACACGCCCCGCGCCTCCATCACCCCGGCCCGCAAGGCGAAAAGCACAAGCGCACCCCCGGTGAAGAAGCCCAGGATCATCAGGATGAACACACCCCGCTCGGGGTCGTTGGCGAAGGCGTGCACGCTGGTGATCACCCCCGACCGCACGATGAAGGTCCCGATCAAGCTGAACCCAAAAGCCATGATCGCCAGAAGCACGGTCCAGGCCTTCAGACTGTCGCGCTTTTCCACAACGACCGAGGAATGAAGAAGCGCCGCCGCCAGAAGCCAGGGCATGAAGCTGGCGTTCTCGACCGGGTCCCAGAACCAGAAACCGCCCCAGCCAAGTTCATAATACGCCCACCACGACCCCAGAGCGATGCCGATGGTCAGGAAGATCCAGGCGGCAAGGGTCCAGGGCCGCACCCAGCGCCCCCAGGCCGCATCGACCCGGCCTTCGATCAGCGCGGCCACGGCGAAGCTGAACGCCATCGAAAGCCCTACATAGCCCAGATACAGGAACGGCGGATGAAACGCCAAACCGGGGTCTTGCAGCAGGGGGTTCAGATCATTGCCGTTCAAGGGTGGCAATTCCAGCCGCCAGAACGGGTTCGAAGTCAGAAGCAGGAAGGCCATGAACGCCACTCCGATCATCGCCTGCACCGCCAGCACCCGCGCTTTAAGCCGCACAGGAAGGTTGCCGCCAAACGCCGCCACCGCCGCGCCGTACACCGCAAGGATCAACACCCACAGCAGAAGCGAGCCTTCGTGGTTCCCCCAAACACCGCTGATCTTGTAAAGCATCGGCTTCAGTGTGTGCGAGTTCGACACCACCACCGCCAGCGAGAAGTCCGATGTCACGAAGGCCCAAGTCAGCGCCGCGAACGACCCCGCGATCAGCACCAGCTGCAACCCCGCCGCCGGGCCTGCCAGAGCCATCAGCCGCTGGTCCCCGGTCTGTGCACCCCACAGCGGCAGCGTCGCCTGCACCAGCGCCACCATCAGCGCGAGGATCAGCGCAAAATGCCCAAGCTCGACGATCATGGCCCGCTCCTTTTTGTTGGTCTCATGATAGGCCTCAGTGCGCTCGGGCGAAAGCCCTGCGCCGATCCGCCGCGCCGTCCCGCCCGATTGCCCGGCAGATTGCCAGCCTGAAGCCGACGATCCCGCCGAAATGCCGGTTGCCAGCGCCCGACCGGCCCCGGTACACGGAATGAAAGCGGAGGATCCCATGCCCAAGACCATCCTGATCGGCGCCCCCATCGACAGCGGGCAACAGCGCGCAGGCTGCCTGATGGGTCCCGCCGCCTACCGCGTCGCCGGGATTGCGCGCGAAGTCAGCGCCGAAGGTCACGGGGTCGAGGATTGGGGCGATCTTGCCCTGCCCACGCTTCGCGACATCACCTGCGCAAATCCTGTCGTGCACGATCTACCTGAAACCGTCGGCTGGGCCGAAGTTCTGATGGACCGGGTGGACGACGCCCTCTCGCAAGGCGGCTTTCCGATCATCATGGGGGGCGACCATTCGCTGGCCCTTGGATCTGCTGCCGGGGCTGCCGCCTTCGCCGCCCGCCAGGACCGCCCACTGTTCCTTTTGTGGCTTGACGCGCATTCCGATTTCCACACGCCATTGACCACCACCTCTGGCAACCTGCACGGCACGCCTCTGGCCTACATCGCAGGGCGCGACGGCTTTGACGCCTTTCCTCCCTTCCCGACCCCTGTGCCCGCGCACCGGATCTGCATGTTCGGCATCCGATCTGTCGATCCCGCCGAACAGGCCGCAATGCTGGAACGTGACATCGCCATCAATGACATGCGGGTGATCGACGAACGTGGCCTTGTCGCCCCCTTGCGGGAGTTCCTGTCGCTTGTCCGCAGCGAAGGCGGGATGCTGCATGTCAGTCTTGACGTCGATTTCCTTGACCCTTCCATCGCCCCTGCTGTCGGCACCACGGTTCCCGGCGGCGCCACCTTCCGCGAGGCGCATCTGGTGATGGAACTCCTGCATGAATCGGGACTGGTCACGTCGCTTGATCTGGTCGAGCTGAACCCGTTTCTGGACGACCGTGGCATGACCGCGCGGCTGATGGTCGATCTGGTGGGGTCGCTGATGGGCAAGAAGGTCTTTGACCGCCCAACACGGTCGAAGTGACGCCCGACGCTACATCTTGGTGGCGAAAGTGCGGCAACTTCAAGCATCTTGTGTGGTATATACAAATCGTAGCTACATTGTAGCTACACACAATACAACCTGGACCTGATTGGTCCAACTGTTTCCAACTGAAGCGTGCTTCATATTTCCCAACCTGGAAACAGAACTGAGATCAGGAGTGAACTGTTTCACGCTTTCTATTCTTTGGCGGAAACACCCCAGTTCAGCACGCCAACGCACACGCTGCCATCAGCCTCTGGCGGGCATCTTCATTGTCTTTTTGCGGCAGGCGACGCAAATCCGCCGCGCCATTGCACCCCATAGCTAGGATGGTGTATCGTCTGGCCAGCTAAATCTTGATCCCTGAACGAAGGCGCCTGCCCTCATGGCCGATACTCCGGAAGACACTGATAAAAAAGAAGAAACTCCGGAGCGTCCCAGCTGGCACGGCCCCCAGGTCGACATCGTCGCCGAGATGAAGACTGCCTATCTTGATTACGCGATGAGCGTTATCGTTTCGAGGGCAATCCCGGACCTGCGCGACGGTCTGAAACCCGTCCACCGCCGCATCCTTTTCGCGATGTACGAGTCCGGCAATACCCACGACAAAAGCTACCGCAAGTCGGCCCGTCCGGTTGGCGACACGATGGGGAAGTACCACCCGCACGGCGATAGCGCGATTTACGACGCGCTGGTGCGGATGGCGCAGCCGTTCTCGATGTCGCTGAAGCTGTTGGACGGTCAGGGCAACTTCGGCAGCATGGACGGCGATAACGCCGCCGCCATGCGTTATACCGAAGTCCGGATGGACAAACCGGCGGCCTTTCTATTGTCCGATATCGACAAGGAAACCGTCGATTTCCAGGACAACTACGACGGCAAGGACCGCGAACCCACCGTCCTGCCCGCGCGCTTTCCGAATATGCTGGTCAACGGTGCGGGCGGCATCGCGGTTGGCATGGCCACGAACATCCCGCCCCACAATCTGGGTGAGGTGATCGATGGCACCCTTGCCATGATCGAGAACCCGGACATCAGCATGGAAGCGCTGATGGAGATCATCCCCGCCCCCGACTTTCCGACCGGCGGCCAGATCCTTGGCCGCTCTGGCGCGCGGAAGGCCTATCTGGAAGGGCGCGGCAGCGTCATCATCCGCTCGAAAACGCATATCGAGGAAGTGCGCAAGGACCGCTGGGCCATTGTCATCGACGAAGTTCCCTACCAGGTAAACAAAGCGACGATGATCGAGAAGATCGCCGAACTTGTGCGCGATAAGCGGGTCGAAGGCATCTCGAACATCGCCGACGAGTCCGACCGGATCGGCGTCCGCGTGGTGATCGAGTTGAAGCGTGATGCGACGCCCGATGTCGTCCTGAACCAGCTTTTCCGTTTCTCTGCGATGCAGGTTTCGTTCGGCTGCAACATGCTGGCGCTGAACGGCGGCAAGCCAGAACAGCTGACCCTTCGCGATTTCCTTAGTTATTTCATCACCTTCCGTGAGGAAGTTGTCGCCCGTCGTACCGCTTTTGAGCTCCGCCGCGCCCGCGAACGCAGCCATGTGTTGTGCGGCCTGGCCGTTGCCGTGTCGAACGTCGATGAAATTGTCCGCACCATACGCGCCTCTGCCGATGCAGCCGAGGCGCGCGAAAAGCTGATGACCCGACGCTGGCCCGCCCATGACATTGCCGCGTACATACGCCTGATCGACGATCCGTCGCACACGATCAATGACGACGGCACCTACAACCTGTCGGAAATCCAGGCCCGCGCGATCCTTGACCTGCGCCTGCAACGCCTGACCGCGCTAGGCGTCAAGGAAGTCACCGACGAGCTTGAGGAATTGGCAGGCAAGATCAAGGACTTCCTTGACATTCTTGGCAGCCGCGACCGCATCATGGCGATCATCTCGGACGAGCTGCGTGAGGTCAAAGCCCTCTTTGCCGTCCCCCGGCGGACCGAGATCATCGACTGGTCCGGCGACATGGAAGACGAAGACCTGATCGAGCGTGAGGATATGGTGGTCACCATCACCTCGGGCGGCTACATCAAGCGCACAAACCTGGCCGAGTTCCGCAGTCAGAACCGCGGCGGCAAGGGTCTGGCCAGCATGGCCACCAAGGACGACGATGTTGTCACGACACTTTTCGTCGCAAATACACACACTTGGCTTCTGTTCTTCACAACCGACGGCATGGTCTACAAGCTGAAGACCTGGCGCCTGCCGCTTGCGGGCCGCACCGCCAAAGGCAAGGCTCTGGTCAACATCCTGCCGATCGAGACCGGGGTTTCCATCGCCGCCCTGATGCCCGTCGACGTGCCCGAAGAAGACTGGGCCACGCTTCAGATCGTGTTCGCCACCTCGGACGGCGACGTACGGCAGAACGACCTTTCCGACTTCACCAACGTCAAGCGCAACGGCAAGATCGCGATGAACCTGCCCGAAGGTATCACGCTGGTGAACGCCGCCATCGCCGACGACACCGACGATATCATGCTCGTCACAGAAGCAGGCCGCGCCATCCGCTTCTCCACCACCGAGATTCGCGTCTTCAAATCGCGCGGCTCCACTGGCGTCCGCGGAATCCGGCTGGCGGCGGGCGACCACGTGGTCAGCATGTCGATCATCCGCCATTTCGAGGCCGACCCGGCAGAGCGCGAAGCCTATCTCAAACAGCGCCGCCTGATGGCCGGGGTCACCGAAGACGAGGCGGACGATGAGGAAGACACCGTGGCCGCAGGCCAGCTTAGCCCAGAACGTTACAGTGCGATGTCGGCAGCCGAGGATCTGATTCTGACCATCACCAAGGGCGGCTCCGGCAAGCTTTCCTCCAGTCACGACTACCCGGTCCGGGGCCGTGGCGGCATGGGCGTCAAGGCGATCTCCCCCGGTCCACGCGGTGGCCGCATCATTGCCTCCTTCCCGGTCACGCCTTCCGACCAGATCATGCTCGCCACCTCCACCGGACAGTCGATCCGCGTGCCAGTTGACCAGATCAGCTTCCGTTCGCGGTCGGCTGGAGGCGTCAAGGTGTTCAATGTGGCCAGTGACGAGGAAGTCGTCTCCGTCGCCCGCGTCGCCGATCAAGGCGATGAAGAGGCTTGAGGAGAAGCTCGCCGCCCTCGCGGCGGCGGGCGAGACCATCACTTACGGCCAGCTTGCCAAAGACCTTGGTCTACGCATGGCCGACCTGACTGCCCAGCTTGAAGCGACGATGGAAGTGGACGCCGCAACCGGCAATCCCTTCCGCGCCGCCTTCCTCCGCCAGCGCCACTCACCCGACGGCCTCCCCGCCCCCGGCTTTTTCCAGAAAGCCGCCGAACTGGGCCACGCCACTGACGACCCCGTCGCTTTCACGAAACGTCACCGGCAAGTCAATTCTATGTCCCCAAATATCCCGGGGTGAAGGGGCAGCGCCCCTTCTTGCCACGCCCGACAAGCAAAGCTACATCCGCCTCATGGACACACTTCATATCATCGGCGGCGGCATGGCCGGAACCGAGGCCGCCTGGGCCGCAGCGAACCTTGGCGTTCCCGTCGTCTTGCACGAGATGCGACCCAAGGTTGCCACCTTCGCGCACCGCACGGGCGATTTCGCGGAAATGGTCTGCTCGAACTCGTTCCGCTCGGACGATCATGAGCAGAACGCGGTCGGCCTTCTGCATTGGGAAATGCGCGTCGCGGGTGGTCTGGTGATGGAGATGGCGGAAAAGCACCGTCTTCCGGCTGGCGGGGCTCTGGCGGTCGACCGCGATCCCTTTGCCGCTGCGGTCACGGCCAAGTTGAAGTCGCATCCTCTGATTTCAACGTCTTATGAAGAGGTTACCGATCTTCCCTCATCCGGCAACTGGATCATTGCAACCGGCCCGCTGACCAGCCCGGCGCTTGCCCAGGCGATCCAATCAGTCACCGGGGCCGAGGCTCTGGCCTTCTTCGACGCCATCGCACCGATTGTATATACAGATAGCATCGACATGTCCGTCGCCTGGCTGCAAAGCCGCTACGACAAGGGCGAGACGGAAGACGAGCAGAAGGCCTACATCAACTGCCCGATGACCCGCGACGAGTATGAGGGCTTCATCGACGCGCTCCTTGCCGCCGAGAAGACCGAGTTCCACGAAGGTGAGACGGCAGGGTATTTCGACGGTTGCCTGCCCATCGAGGTTATGGCCGAACGGGGACGTGAGACCCTCCGCCACGGTCCGATGAAGCCGGTTGGCCTGACCAACGCGCACAAGCCGTACGAAAAGGCCTATGCGGTGGTTCAGTTGCGCCGCGACAACAAGCTTGGCACGCTGCACAACATCGTGGGCTTTCAGACCAAGATGAAGTACGGCGCGCAAACCACTGTTCTAAAGATGATTCCAGGCCTTCAGAACGCCAGCTTTGCCCGACTAGGCGGCATTCATCGCAACACGTTCATCAACTCGCCTACCCTTCTGGACGCGCAGATGCGGCTGAAGTCCCGGCCGTATATACGCTTCGCCGGGCAAATCACCGGGGTCGAAGGGTATGTCGAATCCGCCGCGATGGGCCTTCTGGCCGGAAGGATGGCGGCCGCCGAAATCCAAGGCCGCGAAATGCCCCCACCACCCCCCGAAACTGCAATGGGCGCGCTTGTCACCCACAACACCGGCGGGGCCGAGGCAAAGACCTTCCAGCCGATGAACGTGAACTTCGGCCTTTTCCCACCCATCGACGCCAAGGGTGGCCGTCGGGGCCGCACCATCCGCTACAAAGCCTATACCGACCGCGCCAAGGCAGCCTTTACCGAATGGCTTTCGTAACCCGCTTCGCGCCAAGTCCCACCGGGCCGCTGCATCTGGGCCACGCCTATTCCGCAATCCTAGCGCATGACATGGCTCGCGCCGAGGGCGGGACATTCCTCCTTCGCATCGAGGATATCGACCAACAGCGCAGCAAATCCGTCTGGGAAGACCAGCTCATTGACGATCTCAACTGGCTGGGCGTTTGGTGGGATGCCGAACCGATACGCCAGTCGACC
>JANMGI010000049.1:0-2100 GCA_031374565.1 Paracoccaceae bacterium
CACGCCCTCCCGGTCTGCGGTCATGTCGGCCTGATCCCGTCGAAACGCACCTGGACCGGCGGCTTCAAGGCCGTGGGCAAAACGCTGGAGAGCGCCAAGCTGGTCTGGAACCAATGCAGGGCGCTGCAAGATGCCGGAGCCTTCGCCGTGGAAATCGAGGTCGTGCCGCATTCGATAACCCAGGCGATTGCCGAAAGGACCGATCTTTTCCTCATCTCGATGGGGGCAGGGGCGGCGGGTCACGCCCAGTATCTCTTCTCCGACGATGTCCTTGGCCAGAACCGGGGCAAAGTCCCGCGCCACGCCAAGGTCTACGCCGATTTCGCCGCCGAACAGGATCGGCTGAAAGCGATGCGCGTGGATGCGATGACCCGCTTTGCTACCGACGTGCATGACGGTGCCTACCCCGCCCCGCAACATCTGGTCGATTGCGACGCCGAAGTGGTTGACGCATTCCGCGACTGGCTGGACCAGGCCGCCTGACCTACAGACTGGCCATAATCCCGTCGGCAAGTCTTTGCGCCGACGGGGTCATCTGCGACCCGAAGCGCGTCACCAGACTGAAGGGCGCCACCGACAGGCCCAGATCGACGGGAAGCGAGACGAACGGCACCGAAGGGTTGCCAGCGAAGCTGTTCACAACCGGCGTCGCAAGCGGCGCAATGGCGTCGGTCTGGTTCAGAAGCGCCAGCGTGAACAGGAAGGACGAGGTCGAGATCCGCCGCTCTGGCAATGGCAGGCCAAGCTCGGCCAGCCGCGCGGTCACGGTCTGGGTCAACAACGTTTCGTCATCGCCCATCACCCAGTCGTAGTGCATCAAGTCTTCCAACGGGATCGTCGGCCGCACCAGCAAAGGATGACCGCGCCTCACGACCAGCGACAACGGCTCGCCCGCCATCGGCTGCGCGTCCAGCTGCGTTTCCCCCGGCGTCAGCCGGGCCAGCGCAAAGTCCAGCCGACCGTCCCGCAGCATGTCGCACAGGTTGATCGACGTGGACACCGTCACTTCGGCACGAAAGTCCGGCAACGCCCGCTGAATCGTGGTCAGGGTCGGCAACACCAGACTAAGCGCGGGCCCCGTCACAGCGCCAACGCGGACAACTCCCGCCCGGCCCGTTGCGGCCTCGGCCACCTCTTGCGCCGCGTCGAACAGCTCCATCTCGATCCGCGCTGCCCGCCGCGCCAAAGCCGCCCCCACATGCGTCAGCCGCAACCCGCGCCCATCGCGCTCGTGCAGGCTAAGGTCCAGAACCGCTTCCATCTCCGCCAGAAGCCGCGAGGCTGCCGGTTGCGCAATGCCGATCCGGCTGGCCGCAAGCCCAAGCGCGCCCGCCTCGGCCAATTCTGCCAGCAGACGCAATTGCACCGGCTTCAGACGGCGCAACTGGGTCATCAGGGAGGAGGCCGCGATATTCATGGCAAAACTGATATGAGTAATCAACCAAACCCTATTTGACAGATATGGAACATCTGCGCAATCTGCGCCTCGTCCGTAAGCAGGGGCCGCATTTGCGTGCCCAAAGCGGATGCAAACGAAGAATCATCGGGAGGAAACAAGATGATCTTGACCCGCCGCGGCCTTATGGCCCTGACCGGCGCCACCGCCGCGCTTTCGGCAATGCCGCTTTTCGCCCAAGACAAGGGCTCTGTCGGCATCGCCATGCCAACCAAGTCCTCCTCGCGCTGGATTTCGGACGGCGAGTCGATGGTGAAAGCCTTCACCGACGCTGGCTACACTGCCGATCTTCAGTACGCTGAAGACGACATCCCGACCCAGCTTGCCCAGATCGAGAACATGATCACTTCCGGCGTCAAGGCGCTGGTGATCGCGGCCATCGACGGCACCACCCTGTCGAACGCGCTGGACAACGCAGCCGCCGCCGGAATCAAGGTCATCGCCTATGACCGTCTGATCCGCGACTCCGGCTCGGTCGACTATTACGCCACCTTCGACAACTTCAAGGTCGGCGTGCAGCAGGCGGAATCGCTGGTCGCCGGTCTGAAAGAGCGTTTCCCGGATGCCAAGCCGTGGAACGTCGAACTGTTCGGCGGCTCGCCGGACGACAACAACGCCTTCTTCTTCTACAACGGCGCGATGTC
>JANMGI010000092.1:0-1721 GCA_031374565.1 Paracoccaceae bacterium
CATGGGCTTTCAGGCCTACATCGACTGGGTGCTCGATGCGCCGATGTATTTCGTCTACCGCGACGGGAAGTACATCAACGCCCTCGGCCAGTCTTTCCGCGATTTCCTGGCAGGCAAGCTGCCCGCGCTGCCGGGTGAAAAGCCCACGCTCTCGGACTGGGCCGACCACATGACCACCGTCTTCCCCGAAGCCCGTGCGAAGAAATTCATCGAGATGCGCGGCGCCGATTGCGGCGATCAGGCGCATATCGCAGCCCTTCCGGCGTTCTGGGTCGGGCTGATGTATGACCAGACCGCGCTCGACGCCGCCTGGGATCTGGTGAAGGGCCTTGATCGGGAAACCCGTGAGGGCCTGCGGGTCGCGGCTTCCGTCTCGGCCCTGCAAGGCGAAGCGGGGGTCGTGAAGCTTCTCGACCTCGCCCGCGCCGCCGTGGGCCTTAGCCATGCCGGATTGGTCGCCCGTGGCCTCGGCGAAGAGGTTCAGCTTCAGCCGCTGGTCGAAAGCCTGAAGTCGGGCCGGGTGCAGGCCGACAAATGGCTCGACCTTTATAACGGCGATTGGGGCCACAGCCTGACCCCGCTTTACTTGGCAGCCTCGCTTTAAGGACCGACCCATGCGCACCGAATTCGATGCCGAGCTGGAAGACCGTCTCATCCGTTACTGTGCCATCGACAGCCAGAGCGACGAGGACAGCAAGACCCAGCCCAGCACGCCCCGGCAGTTCGACGTGCTGAACCTGCTGGTCGAAGAGTTGCGCGGGATTGGGGCTGAAGACGTGACGCTCACTGATTACGGCACCGTCCTTGCCACCGTGCCGGCCACAGCAGAAGGCCCGACCATTGGCCTTCTGGCCCATGTCGACACCGCCCCCGCCTTCAACGCGACGGGCGTCAAGCCGCGCGTGATCCGGGGCTACAACGGCGGGTCGATCCGCTTTCCGGATGCCCCCGACCTGGAGCTTTCAGCCGAAGTCTCGCCCTACCTGGAGACGCGCCTCGGCCATGACATCGTCACCGCCTCGGGCACCACGCTTCTGGGGGCCGACGACAAGTCCGGCGTTGCCGTGATCATGACCGCCGCGCGGCACCTGATCGCCAACCCCGACATCGCCCACGGCCCGATCCGCATCGCCTTCACCCCGGATGAGGAGATCGGCCGCGGCGTTGATCCGCGTCTGGCCAAGGACATCGCCGCTGACTTCGCCTACACGCTGGACGGCGGGGCGGCGGGCGAGATCGAGTTTGAAAGCTTCTCGGCCGACGGGGCCGTGGTGAAGATCGAGGGCGTCTCGGTCCACCCCGGCACCGCCAAGGACAAGCTGGTCAACGCGCTGCACCTTGGCGCGAAGATCATCGCGACGCTTCCGCAGGCCCGCCTGACGCCCGAAACGACGAATGGTCGCGACGGTTTCATCATGGTCTACGAGATGCGCGGCACGGCTGCCGAGTGCGAATTGCGCTTCATCCTGCGCGACTTCGAACGCGACGGGCTGGAAGCCAAGGGCGCGCTTTTGCGGCAGGTCTGCGAGGCGGTTGCCGCCACCGAACCCCGCGCGAAGCTCACCTGCGAGATCAAGCCGCAATACCGCAACATGCGCTACTGGCTGGAAAAGGACATGTCCCCTGTGGAACTGGCACAAGCCGCCTGCCGCGATCTGGGGGTCGAGCCGAAGTCGGTCCCGATCCGGGGCGGCACCGACGGCTCGCGCCTGACCGAGATG
>JANMGI010000143.1:0-1860 GCA_031374565.1 Paracoccaceae bacterium
TGATCATCATTCCAAACCAGAACCTGTTCCGGCTGGCGAATGATGATCAGCGTGTCGACGACCTTCTGCAGGGCTTCGATGCCCTCTTCGGCCTGCCGCATCCGCTTGCCACCCTCGAACTGGAAGGGCTTCGTGACAACACCCACCGTCAGCACACCCAACTCCCGCGCGGCCTGCGCGATAATCGGGGCAGCGCCCGTCCCGGTGCCGCCACCCATGCCGGCGGTGATGAAGCACATATGCGCCCCGGCAAGGTGATCGACGATCTCTTCGATCGTTTCTTCCGCCGCAGCGGCCCCAACCGTGGGCCGGGCACCCGCCCCCAAGCCTTCGGTCGCCTTGACACCCATCTGGATGCGCGCGCCCGCCCGGCTTTGCTGCAAGGCCTGCGCGTCGGTGTTCGCCACGACGAACTCGACGCCTTCCAGCATCTTGTCAATCATGTTGTTCACCGCGTTGCCACCTGCACCGCCCACACCGAACACGGTGATGCGCGGCTTCAGCTCTTCACGCTCAGATGTCATAGTCAGATTGAGTGCCATTGGTTTGCCCGTCCGTTTCTTGTCCGCCGCCTGTTTTTATCCAGCCCTTTTCGCAATATTCCCCTGCGGAAGGCTGACTTATCCACGATTCTATCCACAACCACCCCAAAGGTCACGTAAAAAACAGTGCCGTACCACGAAATCTGGGGGTCAAACCCCCGATTTCAGCGGTATTTCGCCCTTTGCGCGTGGATATAGTAGTCACCAGTTGTCCTTGAACCATTTGACCGCCCTCCGCAGCGAACGTGCCGGATAGCGTTCTGCCGGAATTTCAAAGTCCCACCATTCGTCCTGCGGGTGCGCCGCAAAGAGGCACAGGCCCACAGCGCTGGCAAATGCCGCCCCCGTCGCAGCTTGTGGCAGCCCCTGCACCCGCAAGGGACGGCCCAGCCGCACGCGCTGGCCCAACACCCGTGTTGCGATGCCGTCAAGGCCGGGGATCTGGCTTGCGCCGCCGGTCAGCACGATCTGCTGGCTTGGCAGCGTATCGAAGCCCGCCGCGTCCAGCGTGGCGCGCACTTCCTCCAAAACTTCCTCGACCCGGGGCCGCATGATGCCGATCAGCTCGGTCCGGCTGATCTGGCGACGATCCTTTTCCCAGTCGCCGCTGTCGCCGCCGATCTCGATCATCTCGCGGTCGTCCATGCCGGTGGCCTGCACCCCGCCATGCTTGGTCTTGATCCGCTCGGCCACCGACAGCGGCACCTGCAGCCCCTTGGCGATGTCGGATGTCACATGATCGCCGCCCATCCGCACCGAATCGGCATAGATCATGTGCTTCTTCATAAAGATGGAAATGCCGGTGGCCCCGCCGCCCATGTCGACACAGGCCGCCCCCAGTTCCTGTTCATCCTCGACCAGCGCCGCAATGCCGCTGACATAGGCGGATGACGCCAGCCCGGCGATTTCCAGATCGCACCGCTTGATGCAGTGGATGATGTTCTGCACCACGTCGCCATCGACCGACAACAGGTGCATGTCGCAGGCCAGCCGGTTGCCGATCTGCCCGCGCGGATCGCCCAGACCGGTGCGATGATCCAGCGCAAAGTTCACCGGCTGCGCATGCAGCACGTCACGGCCCTGGCCGATGTCGGGCACGTCGCAGGCGGCCAGCACGCGGGCCACGTCCTGTTCGGTCACCACCTGGTCGCGCAGGTCCAGCTCGCCGGCCAGACCATAGCTGCGCGGATCCGCCCCCGAGAAACACACGATCACATGATCGACCCGCACATCCGCCATCTTCTGCGCGCCCTGCACCGCCGTCCGGATGGCGCGCTCGGTCTCGTTCATCACCGCGATCTCGCCGAAACGCACCCCG
>JANMGI010000197.1:0-6529 GCA_031374565.1 Paracoccaceae bacterium
TTTCGATGTGAACGTCAAGTCGATGTACCTGATGACCCGTGCGGTGCTGCCGCAGATGCTGGCGCAGGGCGGCGGGTCCATCGTCTGCACATCGTCGATCTCGGCGGTCTATGCCACGCCGAACGAGGTGCTATATGACGCCACGAAAGGCGCGGTTCACATGTTCGCCCGCGCCATTGCGGTGGAATTTCGCGACAGGGGCATCCGCTGCAATGCAGTCTGCCCCGGCTTTATCCAGACCCCTCACGGCAACCACGAGGTTGAAGAGCTTGCACGGCTTGGTGTCGATGTCTCGGATGCAGCCATCGCTGCGGCGCAGGGCCGGATGGGCAAGCCCGAAGACGTAGCGCGGGCGGCGCTTTACCTTGCTTCGGACGACGCTGAGTTCATCAATGGTGTGCAACTCTTTGTAGACAATGGGTTTTCCGCTGTCTGACCAAGAACGGATAGCGCCTGCTGGATTAGAGCGGGCGCGATCATATCGACGACGACCATTAATTTTCTAGGTGCGGACAACCCTCTGCGTCTGAACGCCAAGACCGTCGATCCCCAGCCGCATCACCTCGCCGCCCTTCAGGTAGACCGGGGGCTTCTGACCAAGGCCGACACCCGGAGGGGTTCCGGTCGAGATCACGTCGCCAGGCTCCAGCGACATGAAGTGCGAGAGGTAGGACACGATGTGCGCGACGCCAAAGATCATCGTCGCGGTGGAGCCGTTCTGGTAGCGGTGACCGTCAACCTCCAGCCACATCTTGAGATTTCCAATGTCGCCAACTTCGTCCGGCGTAACCAGCCACGGTCCCGTGGGGCCAAAGGTGTCGCAGCCCTTGCCCTTGTCCCAGGTGCCGCCACGTTCGTTCTGGAATGCGCGCTCCGAGACATCGTTGATCACGCAGTAGCCGGCGACGTGGTCGAGGGCGTTGTCTTCGCTGATGTATTTGCCGCCGGTGCCGATGACGACGCCCAGCTCGACCTCCCAGTCGGTTTTCACCGAGCCGCGGGGCATTTCGACATCGTCGTCGGGGCCGCACATGGCGGTGATCCACTTGTTGAAAACGACCGGTTCGGTCGGGATCGCAGCGCCGGTTTCGGCGGCGTGGTCGGCGTAGTTCAAGCCGATGCAGATGAACTTGCGGGTGCCGCCAACGCAGGGACCAAGACGAAGGTCCTTTTGCGGAGTGCCCGGAACCAGGGGCAGCGAGGCCGGATCAAGCGCGGCGAGGCGTTTCAGGGCGTCAGGCGAAAGGGCTGAACCACCGATGTCCGAGACATGGGCGGAAAGATCGCGGACCTTGCCGTTTGCATCCAAGAGCCCTGGTTTCTCGGCGCCTTTGGCCCCGTAACGCAGCAGTTTCATCGCATGTCCTTCTTGATGGATCAGATCGTGACGCCGCCGTCGACCAGGCAGGTCTGGCCGGTGACGAAGCGGCTTTCGTCGGAGAGGAGGAAGACGACCATCGGAGTGATGTCGTCGGTTGTGGCAAGGCGGCCCATCGGCTGGCGGGCGATGAAGTCCTTCTCGGCCTGCACAGGGTCAGCCGCCGTGGCGATCCGCCCGCGCAAGCTGGGGGTGTCGACGGTGCCGGGGCAAAGGGCGTTGCAGCGCAGGCCGGTCTTCACGAAATCGGCGGCGATGGCTTTGGTCAGGCCAATCACCGCGGCTTTGGTGGCCCCGTAGGCGGTCCGGTTCGGGAAGCCTTTGATCGAAGACGCCATCGAGGCCATGTTCAGGATCGAAGCCGTCCCGGTCTCTTTCGCCCGCTCCAACATCCCCGGCACGAAGGCGCGGGTGGTGCGGAGCATGGACTTCACATTGAGGTCGAAGGAGAAATCCCAGTCCCGGTCCGTGACGTCAAGGATCGTGCCGCTGGCGACGAAACCGGCACAGTTGAACAGGCCGTCCAGAGGGGGGAGGCGGTCACGCAAGGCGGTGATCGCGGCATCGTCGGTCACGTCAAGGGCGTGGCAATCGGCGTCGAGGCCTGCAAGCAGTGCGGCGTCGCGGTCAGTGGCGATCACGCGGGCCCCTTCGGCCGCGCAGGCGATGGCGCTGGCCCGGCCGATGCCTTGGCCGGCGGCCGTGATGAGAATGGTCTTGCCTGAGAGCCGCATGGGGGTCCTGCTTCGTTGCTTTCCGGCAGACTAGTCGGGCGGGAACGGGCAGGGCAAGCCGTTGTCGGCAAGAATGCGCTGGGTTGGGGCTGCAACAGGGTTGGCCGAGGGACGATTCGGGCGCAAGCTGGAAGGAGAGCAGCCAGGGAGGAAAGCATGAGCCGTCATCTTGCCGATCATCGCAGCCGGACAAACGGGGGCCGCGTGAAACATTTTCTGCGTCTGTCAAGGACCCCGAGGGAGACCTGGCAGTGGTCGCGGGGGGCATCGGGGTCGACCCGGTTGGTCCAGTTCCTGAGGATAGAGCGCGGCAGAACCGCCTGACTGTCCACAGTGGACAAAGTCTGCAACCCAAGCGATATCAATAACTTGCTTGCGGGCATTAGGGATTTCTTAAGGTTTGGCGGGCTTCAGATGATCGCGCAAACTGTTCAGAATGTCGCGCAGGTCGGCCAGCTCGGACATCTTGAAACCGGTCTTTTCCGCAAAGGCGCGTGGCACGGCAGCGGCTTGGGAACAAAGCGTGCGCCCATCGTCCGTCAGTGACAGCCGCACCTGACGTTCATCCTTGCCGTCGCGGCTGCGGCGCAGCCAGCCTGAGGTTTCCATGCGTTTGAGAAGTGGGGTCAGCGTATTCGATTCCAGCCGCAGTTCTTGGCCCAGCTGCCCGACCGTCTGCGCATCCTGTGCATAAAGCGCCATCAGGACGAGATACTGCGGATAGGTCAGGCCAAGTGGCTGCAATAGCGGCGCATAGGCGGAATGCATGGCGTGTGCTGCGGAATGCAGCGCGAAGCAAAGCATGTCAGGAGGAGCAAGAGCCATGCTTCCGACCGTAGATCGTGGGCGATTGAAAAGCAACAGGTTGACAGCTGGACGATTCTGATGCATTTATATCGTGCACGATTTAATCGCATATCTAGGAGAGTAAAATGTCTGTAGACCCCAAGTACTGGACCGAGGCCAAGGCAACGGGCGGCGGTCGCAACGGTGTGGCTGGTCTGGTGAATGGCCAGCTTACGGTTACGATGACCAGTCCGAAGGAATTGGGCGGCTCGGGTCTGGGGCATAACCCGGAAGAGCTGTTCGCGGTCGGCTATGCGGCCTGCTACCTGGGCGCAATGCGGTTTGCAGCCACCAGCGAAAAGCTGGGAACGGTTCCCGATGCCACGACGGTGCATGCGCACGTCGGGATCGGTGGCCGGTCTGATGGCGGCTTTGGCCTGAAGGTCAAGCTGGTGGTGACGATGCCCGGCGTTGACCGGGCGATTGCCGAGAAGATTGCCGAACGGGGGCATTTCATCTGCCCGTATTCGAACGCGACCAAAGGCAATATCGAAGTCACGACCGAAGTGGCCTGACCCGAAGTTCCCGTCCCGGCAGGGCAAGAAGCGCTGCCGGGTCAATTACAAGATCGCTGGGCTCTGCCTGTCAGCCGAGGGACGTGGTCTTCGCACCGCGCAACGCTTTAAGTCCCGGCAAGGTCAGCACGTAGGCGGCGGCATAGCTGGCGACAATCATCTCTCCCCCGTCTTCAAGGATGGCAAAGATCTGCGGCAGAAACTCTGCTGCGAAAGTGCCCGTGCTCCCGAGCTTTATCGTCTGATGCACGAAGTCGAGAAACACCCCGAAGAAGACCAGAAACAGGATGATGAACCCGAACCGCTTGCTGATCGCCCGCGTGGCATCATCGCGGCTGAAGAACATGGACGCCGTTAGGGCCACCGCGATCACGCCCATGACAGCGAAGACCATAAGTTCGGCGATGTCCTGAGTTTGATCCTGAAGACTGACTGGCAAGGGCAGATACTGGGTCAGCCACAGGCCGACGGTTTCGTGTACCTGAATCGAGTCGTCCATCAGGATGATCAGAAAAACAACGGCCCAGCGTAGCGGCGCAAACCAGCGTTCGCGGATCGTCAGCCAAAGCAGCGCCACGATGATCACCGCCCATTCGAAGTAGCCGTAGATTTCCGGCAGCGCCCGGTCGCGGGTGATCTTGATGATGTCGGGAACCGCCGAGATCAGCGACAGCTTTTCAGCGGCATAGGCGATCACATCGGCAACAACGAAGAAGAAGTCCACCGATACCAGACAAGCAAGGAGTGCCAGGAAAGACAAGGTTATGACCGGAAATGGCCGAAGCATTGCAGATGCGTTGACGTCCAAAGTCATTCAATCCCTGCGAAGCCTGTCCAAGGCAGAACCCCGAACTGCAAGACGGCGCATCGAGGGTGAAATGCATCAGGAAGCGGTGTTCCGACAGCGCTGGACATTCACGAAGTCTGGCAGACGCGCAATGAAAATCACGGCGAAACCTCGCGAATGTGAAGTCAGCCGGACAGAATCGCCACATGTGGCAGGCAATCTGGTGACGGGGCGGCCCACGCAAGGACCGCCCCGGATTGCGGTTGGGGCTACGCGCGGACCAGCTTCTCGTATTCCATCGAGACGCGCTTGGTGAGATCGCCCACTTCGAAGTTGTAGTCGCCGATCTGGCCCACTGGCGTTACTTCGGCTGCGGTGCCGGTCAGCCAGCATTGTTCAAAGCTTTCCAGTTCTTCCGGCATGATGTGGCGTTCGTGGACCTTGATCTGCATGTCTTTCAGCATCCCGATCACGGTTTGGCGGGTGAGGCCGTTCAAGAAGCAGTCGGCCTTCGGGGTGTGAACCTCGCCGTCCTTGACGAAGAAAATGTTCGCGCCGGTCGCCTCGGCCACGTAGCCGCGGTAGTCGAACATCATCGCGTCCGAGCAGCCCTTTGCCTGGGCGGCGTGCTTGGACATGGTGCAGATCATGTAAAGCCCGGCTGCCTTGGCTTCCGAAGGGATGGTTTCGGGGCTGGGGCGTTTCCATTTGGCGATGTCATGTTTCGCGCCCTTGAACTTGGCGTCGCCGTAGTTGCTGCCCCAGGTCCAGACCGCGACGGCCAGTTTCACCGGGTTCAGAAGAGAGGCGACCCCCATGTCGGGGCCAGCACCGCGCCAGGCGATGGCACGGATATAGGCGTCGGTCAGGCCGTTGGCCTTGAGGGTGGCTTCCTTGGCGACATCGATTTCCTCAGCCGTGTAGGGGATCGGCATGTCGAGAAGGTTGCCAGAGTTCAGCAGACGCAGCGAATGTTCGTGGCCCTTGAAAATCTTGCCGTTATAGCACCGCTCACCTTCGAACACCGCAGAGGCATAGTGGAGGCCGTGGGTCAGGATATGGACGTTGGCCTGCCGCCATTCCACCATCTTGCCATCCATCCAGATGAACCCGTCGCGATCATCATAACCCGTCATCTCGCCCTCCAGCTTTGCGAATGTTGCGCAAGATAGGTCCGGTTCGGACAGATTCTTGCGCCAAATCGACGGAGGGTTATGGGTTCATGCTTGGAAAGTCAACAAGGCTGACGTAAATTCATGGCAAATGGAGGCGAGAATGGTCGAGGCACAAGGCGGCGAAAGCCTGCTGTTCCTGACGGACGAGCAGTTGCGCAAGGGGATCGAAGCGATGTTCTTCGCCTATCGCGGGTTCACGGCGGACCCGGACCGGATTCTGGAAGGCAAGGACTATGGCCGAGCGCACCACCGGGCGATCCATTTCATCCACCGCAGCCCCGGCACCACGGTGTCGAACCTTCTGCTGATCCTTGGTGTTACAAAGCAATCGTTGAATCGTGTGTTGCGCACCTTGATTGAGGATGGCCTTGTGCGAAGTGAAAAGGGCAAGGTGGATGCGCGGGAACGGCATCTGCATTTGACGGACAAGGGACAGATGCTGGAACGCGAGTTGTCAGACGCGCAGCGGGCGCGCATGCGGGCGGCATACCGCGCGGCAGGGCCGGCGGCGGTATCGGGCTTCCGGCAGGTGCTTGAGGCGATGATGGACCCGGACATGCGGCGACAGTACAACCGCCTGAAGGAAGGTGGCTGATGGTTCCGGACGCGCATCTTCTGATCGTCGACGATGACGAGCGTATCCGCGGGCTTTTGCAGAAGTTCCTGGTGCGGAACGGGTTTCTGGTATCGGTCGCGCGCGATGCTTCGCAGGCGCGGAGGATTCTGGGGGGGCTGGAGTTCGACCTGATCGTCATGGATGTGATGATGCCCGGCGAGGACGGGGTGACGCTGACGCGGGATTTGCGGAAGAAGATGACGACTCCGATCCTTCTCTTGACCGCGCGGGGTGAGGCGGCGAACCGGATCGAAGGGCTGGAGGCGGGGGCGGATGACTATCTGGTCAAGCCGTTCGAGCCGAAGGAGCTACTGCTGCGGATCAACGCGATCCTGCGGCGGGTGCCGGTGGTCAAGGCGGCAGAGCCGGTGCGGCAGTTCCTGCACATGGGGGCCGTGCGCTATGATCTGGACCGGGGCGAGATGTGGCGGGGCGAGGTTCCGGTTCGGCTGACGGCGACCGAGGCGGCGCTGATGCG
>JANMGI010000222.1:0-1716 GCA_031374565.1 Paracoccaceae bacterium
GGGATGGTGCTGGCCGATGTGCAGGCCCATGCGGCATCAGCCGGGCGGTTGTTCCCGTTGTCGCTTGCGTCCGAGGGCAGCTGCCGGATTGGCGGGAACCTCGCCTCCAACGCGGGGGGGACGGCGGTGCTGCGCTACGGCAACGCGCGCGATCTTTGCCTTGGGCTGGAGGCGGTGTTGCCGGATGGAACGGTCTTCAACGGCGTGACGCGGCTGCGGAAGGACAATGCGGGTTACGATCTGCGGCATCTTCTGATCGGGTCCGAGGGGACATTGGGCGTGATCACAGCCGCCAGCCTGAAGCTGTTTCCACAACCGGCGGCGCGGGTCGTGGCGCTACTGGCGGTGCCCTCGCCCGGCGCGGCACTGGATTTGCTGGCGCTGTGTGGCGAGAAGGCAGCGGGTCTGGTGTCGGGATTCGAGCTGATCAGCCGGATGGGGTTCGATTTCCTGACGGAAACCGGGTTCGATCTGGCCGCGCCGTTTAATCCGGTGCCGGAGTGGACGGTCCTTCTGGAGCTGGAACTGCCCGCGGGACTGGAGCCGGAGGTGACGATGGCGGGGCTTTACGAAGCCGGGGCCGAGGCGGGGTTGGTGCTTGATGGGGTGATTGCGACTTCAGCAGCGCAGGCGGCGGCGCTTTGGGCTTTGCGTGAGACGATCCCGCTTGCGAACCGCAAGGTCGGGGCGGTGTCGAGCCACGACATCTCCTTGCCGCTGTCGGCGATCCCCGGGTTCATTGCCGACGCGCCAAAGGCGATTGCCGGGTTGGGGGCGTTCCGGGTGAACTGCTTCGGGCACCTGGGGGATGGAAACCTGCACTGGAACGTCTTCCCGGCGCGGGGACATGGGAAGGCGGAACATGAGGCCGCGCGCGACGCGGTGAAGCGGGTGGTGCATGACATGGTCCACGCGCTGGGCGGGTCGGTCGCAGCAGAGCATGGGGTCGGGCGGCTGAAGGTTGACGACCTCGCGCGCTACGCTGATCCGGGCAAGCTGGCGGCGATGCGTGCGATCAAGGCGGCACTGGATCCGGCGGGGATCATGAACCCCGGGGCAGTGCTGGGCTGACGGTGCCGTCTGGCGCGCAAGTTGTGCATCCTTCGCGCGCGGTGCGGGTCACACCGAGTTCAGGGCGTGCTTCGCGGAGGGGGTCCGAAAAGAAACATCCCCGCCGCAGGGAACCTGCGACGGGGTGCTTTGGGTGTGTGTGGAACACGCTGTGGGTAGCAGCGCGGTCAGGGTGGGTAGCCCTGACAAGACCGGTGTAGGATGATTCTCTTTAAAGACGGTTAACGGAACCCCCTTGCCACGTCCGGGCGAGCGATTTCTGTGCAGAAATCATTCCCGAGCCTTTCAGGTCAAGCGTGGCGAAGGACTGGCGGGTCAGAGCCCTTCGAACGCGCAGAGGGCGTGGACCTCCATGCCCATGGCTTCCAGCTTCCTGCGGCCGCCAAGATCGGGCAGGTCTACGACGAAGGCGCAGCCCACGACCTCAGCCCCAAGGCGTTCGATCAGCCGGATACCGGCCTCGGCGGTGCCGCCAGTGGCCAGCAGGTCGTCAACGAGAAGGACCTTTTCGCCGGGCTGCATGGCATCGTCGTGGACCTCGACAACCGCCTCGCCGTATTCCAGCTTGTAGGCCTGGGAGATGGTCTGACCCGGCAGCTTGCCCTTCTTGCGGATCGGGACGAAGCCGGTGGATAGCTGGTGCGC
>JANMGI010000278.1:0-2812 GCA_031374565.1 Paracoccaceae bacterium
GCCGTAGTCCTTCACCGTGGTCCCGCAGCCCGAGGTGTTGATCACGATGGCATCAAGCCCGCCCGCCCGCTTTTCGGCCATGAAGGCGCGGATGTTGGCGGCGGCACTGGCGTGGGCCAGATCGGCCTTGCCCATGTGGTGCGTGAGGGCCCCGCAGCAACCCTGGCCCTTGGCCACCACCACCTCGCAGCCCAGACGGCGCAGCAAGCGGATCGTCGCGTCGTTGATGTCGGTGTTCAGCGCCTTCTGCGCGCAGCCGGTCATCAGGGCGACGCGCATCCGGCGCGCGCCTTGCGCCGGGAAGACCTGCGGGTCGTCATTGCGGCTGACAGGGGGGATGGTCTTCGGAGCCATTGCCAGCATGGCCCGCAAACGCGCGTCGGGGATCAGCCAGGCCAAGGGTCTTGCGGCCTTGGCCCCCAGAAGCGCCAGCCGGAAGCGTCCGGGATAGGGGATCACCCGCGCCAGAACCGCCCGCAAGGCACGGTCAAGGAAGGGCCGCTTGTAGGTCTTCTCGATATGCGTCCGAGCATGGTCGACAAGGTGCATGTAATGGACCCCGGAGGGGCAGGTCGTCATGCAGGCAAGGCACGACAGGCAGCGGTCGATGTGCTTGACCGTCTTTTGGTCCGCCGGGCGGCCCGCCTCCAGCATGTCCTTGATCAGGTAGATGCGTCCCCGCGGGCTGTCGAGTTCATCGCCCAGCACCTGATAGGTCGGACAGGTGGCCGTGCAGAAGCCGCAATGCACGCAGGAGCGCAGGATTTCATTGGCCCGCGCCGTGCCGGGGTCGCGCAGTTGATCGGGGGTGAACGTCGTCTGCATCAGCCCATCATCCCTGCATTCAAAATCCCGCGCGGGTCGAACTTTGCCTTCACCCCCACGACCAGTGCCGCCACTTCGGGCGCTTCGGGCGGGAAGACCGGCCCGCCCTGCCCCCGCACCAGCGTCGCATGGCCCCGCCCCGCGACGGCTGCCGCAACGTCGGCCCCGCGCCCGTGGTCGGTCAAAAGCCAGACCAGCCCGCCACCCCAATCCCACAGCGCCTGCGCTTCCAGCCGGGCGACGATGTCCGCGGCCACAGTGGGCAGGGTGGCGATCCGCCAGACCTCTCCGGTTCTGCCGTGAAAGGTCGCCACGTCCCGCACCTCGCGCCAAAGCGCAGCTGACGCGTCGCCCTCGGCCACAGTCACCTCGCCCCCGACCATCGCGCGCAGCCGCCCGACGCGGTAGGCAACCGACCCCGCCATGCCTTCCACCCGTACCAGCGACCGACCGGAATGCCGGGCCGCACCCGACACATCAAAGGGCGAGCCAAGAGCCGCCCGCAAGGCCCCAAGGCCCGCTGCATCGCCAAGACCTTCGATCACCAGCGTCGCCTCGGCTTCGGGAACCGCCTGCACCTTGAAACTGACCTCTGACAGCACGCCCAAAGTTCCCCGGCTGCCGGCCAGAAGCTTCACAAGGTCATAGCCGGTGACGTTCTTCATCACCCGGCCCCCGTTCTTCACCACCATCCCGGTGCCATCGACGAATCTTACCCCAAGCGCTGCATCCCGTGCCGCCCCCACCTGCACCCGGCGCGGGCCCGAGGCGTTGGCCGCCAGAACGCCGCCGATGGTCGACTGGCCCTCACGGCCCAGCAATCCCTGCAAATCCGGTACCTCGAAGGCCAGCCGCTGGCGTTCCGCCGCCAGCACTGCCTCGACCTCCGCCACGGATGTTCCCGCCCGCACCACCAGCGTCAGCGCGCCGGGTTCGTAAAGCTCCACCCCGGACAACCCGCTGGTTTCCAGCACCTCGCCCACGGCATGACCCAGCGTCCGCGTGCCCCCACCGCGCACCAGCAAGGGGCCGGTGGCCCCTGCCACCGCCTCTGCCAGTTCCGCTTCAGTCACAGGACGCATCAACTTGCCTTTCACATTGGCACAAATATCCCACGGGGGTGCGGGGGTGTGAAACCCCCGCTTCGCCAGATCAACCCGCGCGCCGCGCGGCGCTGGTCTGCAACGGGAACACCTTGGCCGGGTTCAGAAGCCACTTCGGGTCGAACACATCCTTCACCCGCATCTGCGCTTCCATGTCCTCGGGCGCGAACTGCACCGACATCAGGTCGCGCTTTTCAATGCCCACCCCGTGTTCGCCGGTCAGGCAGCCCCCGACCTCGACGCACAGTTTCAGGATTTCCGCCCCCATCGCTTCGCACTTTTCCAGATCACCCGGCTTGTTCGCGTCGAAAAGGATCAGCGGATGCATGTTGCCGTCGCCCGCGTGGAACACGTTGCCCACGTCCAGGCCGAACTCGATGCTCATCTCGCCGATCCGCTTCAGGACATGGGGCAGGGAGGACACCGGGATCGTTCCGTCCAGACACATGTAATCGTTGATCTGGCCCATGGCCCCGAAGGCCGACTTCCGCCCCAGCCAGATGCGTTTGGCCTGATCCTCATCTGCCGCCTCGCGGAATTCGACGGGGTTGTGAGCCATGGCGATATCCTTGATCCGGCCCAGTTGCTCGGCGATTTCGGCGTTTGAGCCTTCGACTTCGATGATCAGCAAGGCCTCACAATCCGGGTAGCCCGCCTTGGCGAAGGCTTCCGTCGCGCGAATGCAGGGGCGGTCCATGAATTCGATGGCGACCGGCAGCAAACCCGCGCGGATGATGTCGGCCACGCAGGCCCCTGCGACCTCGTTCGAATTGAACCCGACCAGCACCGGCCTTGCCCCTTCCGGCTTTGGCAGGATCCGCAGCCAGGCTTCGGTCACCACCCCAAGCTGGCCTTCCGATCCGCAGACGACCCCCAGCAAATCA
>JANMGI010000285.1:0-2894 GCA_031374565.1 Paracoccaceae bacterium
GCCGCTCACTTCGGCTTTACGGTGAATTTGCCGGGGATGAGGTGGACAGTATCCTGTCCTTCGTCCGGCCGGGGGATCATGTCCTTGACCTTGGGGCGAATAACGGGGTTCACGCGCTTGCCCAGGCCCAGACCGTTGGCCCGACGGGACGGGTCACGGCGGTTGAACCCCAGCGCTACTGCTTCCAGCTTCTGTGCGCCAACATGACCGCGAACCAGCTGACCCATGTGGATTGCCTGCGCGCCGCCGTGGGCGACATTCCCGGCACCTGCGCTGTGCCGGTCCTTGATCCAACCGCCCGCCACAACGCCGGGGCCACCACCGTATCGGTCGAAGCACCCGCTGTGCAGGCGCAGGACTCTGTTCCCCTGATCACCGTTGACGGCCTTCAGCTGGGCCGCTGCGACCTGATCAAGATCGACACCGAGGGTTTCGAGGACCGCGTCGTCCTTGGTGCGGCGCGCACCATCGCGGCCCACCTGCCGCTGCTTTACATCGAGGTTCACGACCGCGAGAAGCTTCAGCGCCTGATCGGCACGCTGAAGCCGCTTGGCTACGGCCTTGTTTTGCATCACACCCGGTTCTACCGCGCGACCAATCCCCGGGGCGAGACGGCGCAGATCTTCACCCCCACCGCCGGTGGCAGCGCGCTGATCGCCCTGCCACCGGGCCGGACCTTGACCGAAGGCCTCCCCGGCACGACGCAGGTTCTCGAGTCTGTCTGACGCTGATAGAAGCGCCAGCCAGCCCCTATCTTCTTCGTGGTCGCCTGTCTTTCGACAAAACCGGATTCCACTTTTGTCGGACAGGCTTTCCGCTGATCAGGCCACCGGACCCGGCGACATCTCGGCCTTCATCGGACGGTATTTGAACCGGGCCGAGATGATGCCGTGGTCGTTCGTGCCGCTTTCCTTGTGGTCATCCCAGTTCAGATGGTCGTTCATCACCACCATCCCGTCGAACAGCCAGACCCGCTTGCGGCTGTTGTCGTAGAATTCCTGGCTGACAAGGATGTGGTCCAGGCTTTCCATCATGTCCTGATGGATGTGGGTGTAATAGACATCCCGCGTGTTGCGGTATTCCTGAAGCGTCTGCGCGGTGTAAAGCGCCGTGTCGCCCCCGCCGATGCTGTCGCCCACCAGATACTGGGGCTGTGCTGTCAGGATGTTCTGCGTGTTCGACAGCTGACCGTCGTTGATGTCGCCCAAGACGATCACCGGCGTGTCGTTCCCCGCCATCAGCCCGGTCAGCAGGAAGCGCAGGGCTGACGCCTCAGCCGTCCGCCGGATCGTCGACAGGGCCGCGCCAAGGTTGCCCTGATGCGGCTTGTAGCCGTCGCGGTCGGCATTGAACCAGCGTTCGCGGAACACCTTGGTCGGGGCCTTCGACTTGAAATGGCAGACAAAGACATGCACCAGGGCAAGGTCCTCACGCGGGCGGATGGTGAAATGCAGCACAGGGCGCGAGAAGCTTTTCACCTTCACGCTGATCGCCGGGGTCTGCGGGTCGTCGCCCCGGCTTTCCAGGATGAAGGCCGCCGGAAAGTCGGTGATCCATTCGGGAGCGCCCTCCAGCAGCCCCTTGGCCACAAGGGCGGCGCAGACGATCCGCTTGCCGTCGGCATCCGGCGGGATCAGAAGATCATAGTCCGCCGTGACACCTGCTTCGGCCACCACCCGCTCCAGCGAGTCGCGGTGCCACAGCTCTTGAAACCCCATCACATGCGGGCGCAGGCGCGTCAGCACCCGCTGCGACCAGTCGATCTTTCTGGCGTAGATTTCGGGCGTCCAGGCATCGTCATCGCGGTAAAGCGGCAGGCCCGGTTCGTTCAGGTTCAGAAGGTTGAAGGTGGCAATATCCAGCGAACGCAGTTTCATGGCAAAAGTCCTTTCCGTTTCAAATGCCGCAACGATAGCACGAATCCGGTGACATCTGGAGAATGAAAGCAGGCCGGGAAGGACCACAGGCCCCCGAACTGGCCCCCAAATGGAAAAGGGGCGCACAACTTTCGTCGTGCACCCCCATGGTCATCTGGGGATCGTGATCCCCGTCAGGACCCCTTATTTCATCATCATGGCGTCCATCGCCATCATGTCCGGTTTGCCGTCGCAATGTGTCATGGTCATCTTCATGGCCTCTTCGGCCATGGCATCGTCCATCTTCATCGCGGCATCCGGGCCGGCCATGTGCATGGCTTCGGTCGCTTTCATCATGCCGTCCGAATCCATGGCGGAATATTCCGCGCAGGTCATCTTGGCCGGGTCCATTTCGTCGGCGAAAGACAGCGTCGGCAGTGCAAAAGCACCGGCAAGCACCAGCGTTGCGAGCGTGAGTTTCATGTGGTCCCCCTGTGGGTGGTTGTGATCGTTCCGCGTCCTCAGTGAACGCAACCTTGGCCTAACAGGTCTTGAAATCACGCTGCGTCACAGGGGAGTGTGAGCGCAGGCTTGTGAAAGATGTTTCAGCCCGGTCTAGCGCACCTTCAGCGTGGCAAGGCCGATCATCGCCAGGATCAGGCTGATGATCCAGAACCGGATCACGATCTGCGGTTCGGCCCAGCCCTTCTTTTCGAAATGGTGGTGGATCGGGGCCATCAGGAAAATCCGCTTCTTGGTGCGCTTGTAATACAGCACCTGGATGATCACGCTTAGCGCTTCCACGACGAAAAGCCCGCCAACGATTGCCAGCACGATCTCGTGCTTGGTGCAGACCGCGATAGCCCCCAGCGCCCCGCCAAGGGCCAGGGACCCGGTATCGCCCATGAACACCGCCGCCGGAGGGGCGTTATACCACAGGAACCCCAGCCCCGCACCGAAGAGAGCCGAGGTGAAGACCAGAAGCTCACCCGTGCCCGGCACGAAGTGCACGTCCAGATAGTCCGCAAAGTTCGCGTT
>JANMGI010000303.1:0-4634 GCA_031374565.1 Paracoccaceae bacterium
CATGGGCCTCCTCCCGCTCCCGGTAATGCGCCAGCGTCTCGGCTCCCCGGATCACCCCCGCAAGGCGCGCATGCATGTAGCTTTTCAGCACGTCGTTCATTCGCGGCCCGTAGCCCTCGCCCATCGACTTGAAGAACTTCAGCACATCCGCCTCCAGCGAAAGGGTCACCTTCACCTTCGCGGCCCGGGGCGTCGCCGTGGCGATCTCGTGCCAGGCTTCGGGGATGTGGCCGGTCAGCTCGATGGTGTTGTGCAGGTCCCATTCCAGGCGCCGCATCACGTCCATCATGTACGTCATCTGGGCGCTCTGGCGGGGGGTCTGTTTCGTAAGGTCGGGCATCGGTCGGGCTCCTTTCCCGCCATCCTTGCGCCCAAACGTTAACGCCAGCCGACCCATACGGGCGTATGGACGGTTTCCATACCAAAGCCAGACGCCTCGCTCCCCCACTGTTGCATCCCTGCCGGTCGATTTGGGGTCTTGCGTTAATCCTGTCGCCAAGGCCTTCACCGCTGGCTTATACTGGCGTCGAAATCGCATTCAAACCGGCCTGGCCCACCACATGATCGAACCCGACCTGCGCGACCGCATCCTCGCCGAGCCTGAACGTTTGCTGGATGATCGCGACGTGATGAACGCCCTTGTCTCGGCCAACGAGCGTGAGCGGGGGGCGAATATCGTCGACCTGCGCGGCATCGCCATGCAGCGGCTGGAGACGCGCCTGGATCGGCTGGAAGACACACATCGTTCAGTGATTGCAGCGGCTTACGAGAACCTGGCCGGGACCAACCAGGTTCACCGCGCCATCCTGCAACTGCTGGAACCGACCAACTTCGAGGCCTTCATGAAGGCCCTCACGGAAGAGGTGTCCCAGACCCTGCGCATCGATATGGTGCGGCTGGTGCTGGAAACGCTGCAGACGGATGGTGAGGCTGACCCGACCCTCCGCCGTCTTGGCGATGTGCTGCAAGTCGCCCCTGCGGGCTATGTCGGCACCTACCTTACCAACGGTCGCAACGGCCCCGGACGGCCCGTCGTCCTGCGCTCGATCACCGCCCTCGCCGTCACCCTCTATGGCCCCCGCGCGGAAGAATTTCAGTCCGAAGCCCTGATGAAACTGGACCTCGGTCCGAACCGCCTGCCAGGGATGCTGGTCTTCGCGTCCGAAGATCCGAACCAGTTCAAATCCACCCACGGCACTGATCTGCTTGCCTTTTTTTCGGGCGTCTTCGAACGCGTGATGCGCCGGTGGCTGGGCTGAACGACGCCTTCCTCAGCCCCGCACTTGGGGCCGCGCTGGCGCAGTGGTTGGCGCAACTGGCAGCCCTTGAGGGTGCCGCCGCCAACACCGTCGAGGCCTATCGCCGCGACGTTGCCCGCTACCTGAAGTTCCTCTCCGCCCATCGTGGCGGGGCAGAAGGTCTGGCTTCCGCAGTCACTGCCACCCAATCAGACCTTCGCGCCTGGATGGCCGATGAAAGGGGCCGTGGCCTGTCCGCCCGCTCCCTCGCGCGGGCCCTTTCCGCCGTAAAAGGCTTTTCCGCCTGGGCCGCCGACCGCACCGGGGCCGATGCCACGACCGTCCTTTCCGCCCGTGGCCCGAAGTTCCGCCGCAAGCTGCCGCGCCCGCTGAGCGAAGACGGTGCCGCCGCAATACTAAGCGAGATCGGCGGCGACGCCCGCGAAGACTGGATCGCCGCCCGAGACACCGCCATCGCGACGCTTCTTTACGGCCTTGGCCTCCGCATCTCCGAAGCGCTGTCGCTGACCGGCGCGGACCATCCTCTGCCGCAAAGCCTGCGCATCACCGGCAAGGGCGGCAAGACCCGCCTCGTTCCGGTGATCCCGGCGGCTGCCAAAGCCGTCGCCGATTACGTTCGCCACTGCCCCTTCGACATTGCGCCCGACGCCCCACTCTTCCGGGGTGCGCGGGGTGGCCCGGTCAACCCCCGCCTGATCCAGGGCGCGATGGAGCGCGCGCGTCTCCGCCTTGGCTTGCCCGCCACTGCGACGCCCCACGCCCTGCGCCACAGCTTTGCCACGCATCTCCTGACCGCCGGCGGCGACCTGCGCGCCATACAAGAGCTTCTGGGCCATGCCTCGCTGTCCACGACGCAAGGCTATACCGCCGTTGATGCGGCGCGCCTGATGGAAGTCTACGAAAAAGCCCACCCACGCGCCTGACGCGGACCGTCAGACAGTTGCACGCCGCGCCGTAATCCGCCATCAAGACCGCATGACCCCACGCCTGAAAGCCCTCTCTGTCCATCTCCTCACCGCTTCTGGCGCGGTGCTGTCGATGTTCGCCATGCTGGCCGCCGTCGAGGAAGACTGGAGCCTGATGTTCCTCTGGCTTGTCCTGGCGCTGGTCGTCGATGGGGTCGATGGCCCGCTGGCCCGGCGTTTCGATGTCAGGAAGAACTGGCCGACCTATGACGGCGTGTTGATGGACCTGATCGTCGACTACCTGACATATGTGTTCATCCCGGCCTTTGCGCTCTTCAAGTCCGGCCTTCTTCCCGGCTGGACCGGTTGGCTTGCGATCATCGTGATCTGCTACGGGTCGGTGGTCTACTTTGCCGACACGCGGATGAAGACGAAGGACAAAAGCTTTGCGGGGTTTCCAGCCTGCTGGAACATGGTCGTGCTTGTCCTTTTCGCGACCCAGCCCGGCGAAATGGTGATCCTTCTGGTGGTGATCCTGCTGACAGTGACGATGTTCACCAACCTGAAATTCATCCACCCTGTCCGCACCAGTCGCTGGTACGAGATTTCCCTTGGCGTCTGTATTGCCTGGATCGCTTTGGCCGGTTGGGCCGCCTGGTGGGATTTCCACGAGGGTCCGGTGGCCAAATGGCTGCTGGTGCTGACCTCGCTTTACCTTTGCCTTGCCGGGATCGTCCAGCAGATGATCCCCGAGGGCATCCGCCGGGTGCGGTGACCAAAATCCTTGATCAAGGATTTTGAAAAATTTCTTACTCAAGAAATTAGACCCGGCCTTACAACCGCGTCAGCATCACCCCGGCAACGATCACAAGCGACGCCAGCGCCTTTTCCCCTGTCATCCGCTCGCCAAAGGCCAGCCAGCCGACCAGCACGGCAAACAGGATCGAGGTTTCGCGCAACGCCGCCACGACGGCAATCGGTGCTATGGTCATCGCCCAGATCGACACTGCATAGGCCCCATAGCTGGCCGCCGATGCCACGGCCCCCATCCGCCACGCGTGCCAGTTCCGGGGGATCACGCCCCAGCCCCGCAAGGCCAGCATTCCCAGCGTGAAGATCGTCCCGTCCGCCACAAAGACCCAGGCCACGTAAGCGGCCGGAGACCCCGATATCCTAGCCCCCATCCCGTCAATCAGGGTGTAAGTTGCTGTGGCACAAGCCGACCCCAGGGCAAAAGGCAAAAGTCGGCGGTCCTCGCCGCTGGCAAACACGCCCCGCGCCATCAGAAGGATGCCCGCCGCCAGCACCGCAATCGCGATGTATTCCTGATGCGTCACAGCATCGGCCAGGAACGACGCCCCAAATAGCGCCACGATCATCGGCGCGGCCCCACGGGCGATGGGATAGACCCGGGAAAGGTCGCCCCGGTCATAGGCATAGGTCAGGAAGAACTTGTAGGCGAAATGGGTGCAGCCCGCCGCGATGACCCAAGGCACTGCTGCCCGGTCGATGGCCGGGGTCAGCATGACCACTGCCAGACCAATCGGCACCTCGACGATGGACAGGATCACCATCCCGCCAACCTTCGAGGTCCCCAGCTTGATCAGCGCGTTCCACAGCGCGTGCAGGAAGGCCGCACCAAGGACGGCCAGGAAAACGCCAAGGGTCAAGGCTCACCCGTCATGAAACTGTCACACGCAGGGGTAAGCCCAGCCGCTGAACGGCGCAAGCCGGGGAATAGGTCCAGCGACCGTCAAGTCGTAGGCTCAAATCACTTGCCTTTCGCCGCCTTGCGCGCGACCGCACGAAGCTGGTTCTTCGCACCAAAGCCGACGCCAAAGTAGCAGACCAGCAGGGTCACCACGATCGCGAAAAGCCCGATCCAAGGCAGGAACGCCGCGATATCGGCATCCAGAGGCGCTTCACCGGTCAGCGCCATGACCAGGTTTCCCAGGTTCAGTGGCACACCATCCCAGGCAAAGAGTCCCCACAGGAAGGCGACCGTCAGCACCAGCGAGGCTACCGTGGCCGAAATGGCAAACTTCAGCTTTTCTCCCGCGACCAGCGCCCGTCCCAGCGTTGTCGCCGCCGACCCGCCTGCCGACATCGAGGCGACCATCGCGAAAACGATCCCGATGGAACTGGGCAGGCTTAGATCGGGCAGGAAAGTCGCGATCAGGATCACCAGGACATTTCCCGCGATCAAGGTGCCAAGGAACACCAGCAGCATCTTTGCCAGCGGCAACTTTTGAGTGGTCAATTCCATGAAGCTGATCCCGGTCCGTTGAATTTCCGCGCAGTCTTCCCAGCGCAGCTACGAAAAGGCAAGTCAGGTTTCGCCCTGTGCCTGATCACAAGAGCAGCGCCCCCTCATGGCGCAAAAGGGCCGCCTTTGTCTCCACCCCTCCCGGCGCGGAAAAGCCGCCGAACCAGTCGGTCCCCGTCACCCGATGGCACGGAATGATGATCG
>JANMGI010000318.1:0-7477 GCA_031374565.1 Paracoccaceae bacterium
TGTCAGCGAGCCGACGGTCGAGGACACGATCAGCATCCTGCGCGGTATCAAGGAGAAGTATGAGCTGCACCACGGGGTGCGGATCACCGATGCGGCGCTGGTCGCGGCGGCGACGCTGTCGCACCGCTATATCACGGACCGGTTCCTGCCAGACAAGGCGATCGACCTGATGGACGAAGCCGCCAGCCGGTTGCGGATGGAGGTGGATAGCAAGCCCGAGGAGCTGGACGCGCTGGACCGGCAGATCCTGCAGTTCCAGATCGAGGCGGAGGCCTTGAAGAAGGAAGACGACACGGCGTCGAAGGACCGGCTGGAGAAGCTGGAGCGTGAGTTGGCCGACCTTCAGCAGAAGTCGGCGGCGGTGACCGCGAAGTGGCAGGCGGAACGGGCCAGCCTTGAAGCCGCGCGCACACTGAAGGAACAGCTGGACGCAGCACGGGTCGAACTGGAAGGGGCCAAGCGCGAGGGCAACTTCGCCAAGGCGGGTGAGCTGCAATACGGTCGCATTCCGCAGCTGGAGAAGGACCTGGCTGAGGCCGAAGCCAAGGAGGGTCAGGCTTTGGTCGCCGAAGCGGTGCGGCCTGAACAGATCGCCGAGGTAGTGGAACGCTGGACGGGTATTCCCACGACCAAGATGCTGGAAGGCGAGAAGGAAAAGCTTCTGAAGATGGAAGAGGAGCTTGGCCGCCGGGTTGTCGGTCAGCAGGCGGCGGTTGGCGCGGTGTCGCGTGCCGTACGACGGTCGCGGGCCGGGCTGTCGGATGAGAACCGGCCGCTGGGCAGCTTCCTGTTTCTGGGGCCGACCGGTGTCGGCAAGACCGAGTTGACCAAGGCACTGGCGGCGTATCTTTTTGACGACGACAGCGCGATGGTCCGCATCGACATGTCGGAGTACATGGAGAAGCATTCGGTCGCCCGGCTGATCGGCGCACCGCCCGGCTATGTCGGATATGACGAGGGCGGGGCGCTGACCGAGGCTGTCCGCCGCCGCCCGTATCAGGTAGTTCTGTTCGACGAGGTCGAGAAGGCGCATCCGGATGTGTTCAACGTGCTGTTGCAGGTGCTGGACGATGGCCGTTTGACCGATGGTCAGGGCCGCACGGTGGATTTCCGGCAGACGCTGATCATCCTGACATCGAACCTTGGGGCGCGCGCCTTGTCCGAACTTCCCGAAGGGATGGATGCCGCCCACGCCAAGGCCGAGGTTATGGAAGCCGTGCGGCAGCACTTCCGGCCGGAATTCCTGAACCGGCTGGACGAGCAGATCATCTTCGACCGGCTGAACCGGGCGGACATGTCGGGGATCGTGGAAATCCAGCTGAAACGGCTGGAAGTCCGACTCGCGGCGCGGAAGATCGCTCTGGACCTTGATGCCACGGCGAAGGCCTGGCTGGCCGATGAGGGTTACGATCCGGTCTTTGGTGCGCGGCCTTTGAAGCGGGTGATCCAGCGCCAGTTGCAGGACCCGCTGTCGGAAATGCTGCTCGCGGGGGAAATCCTGGATGGGTCGGTGATCCGGGTGACAGCGGGACCGGAAGGCCTGATCATCGGCGACCGCGTGGTGCAAAGCCTTCGTGAGCGTCCGCAGTCGGCGGTGATGCATTAAAAGACAAACGTGGGCAGATTGCCCACCCTACAGGTCCGACGGGTGGGCAATCTGCCCACGTCGCACTTGCCTAAGCTGACCGCAGGATCACCAGGTTTTCTTCAACCGCAGCAGCCACGTCGGTGTAGGCTTGCGTCCGCCGTGCGGGATCGCCGCCGGACCGGATGATGATCAGCTCGGTTTCCTGCACCACCTTGGCGGCCTGGGCGGCGGCGGCTTCGGCTTTGTCCTTTTTGACCGGGCGGATCGCAGGCAGGCGCTTGGCTGCTGGTTTGTGCCCTTCACGCGGGCGGATGACAGGGGCGCTGTCATCCAGGTTTGCCGCCACAATGGCGTCCAGCTTGGCGGCGGCATCCAGCATGGCTTGCTTGACCGGAAGGTAGTCGCCCGTGTCGGGCAGACGGTCAGCGACGCGCTGGTAATAGATGCGCAGGCAATCGATCCGGTAGCGCAGTTCGATCTCGCGTTCGCAGGTCTTGTTCGCGCCCTCAAGGATCTTGACGATCTCTTTGGTGAAGCCGGTGTTGATTGCCTGCCCGGTCGCGCCAGAAAACGGGCCGCCGCCGGTCACGACCGGACAATCGACATCGTAGACGAATTCGCCGTCCGACGCCGTGCACTGCGCCATCGCAGCCCCTGCGGGCAAAAGGACAAGCAGTCCGAAGGCGACCAGCAGGCTGCGCAAGAAAGTTCTCATCATTCAATCCTCCGTTTCATAAATACCGTAAGCCGCCAGCACGGCGCGACGGGTGCCGGGTCCGAAGGCCCCGTCCACCGCACCGTCATAAAGCCCCTTGTCGGCCAGAATGGCCTGCAATCCGGCCCAGGTCTCTTGCGGGAACTTGTCGGCATTGTTCAAAAGAGCGTCCAGCGCAAGTTCGCTGCCGCCCCGCAGCGCGCGATAGAGAAGGTCCGACGCATCCTTTGGCCCCAGGTCCGGCACCAGCCCGTTTGCGGCGAAGGATGCGACGTTGAACAACGCCTCGGTATGGCCCTGCGCTGCGGCTTCGCGAAACAGGGCAAGCGCCTTGTCGCGGTCCTCGGGCAGGCCAAGACTGCCGGTGAAGTTGAAATAGCCCATGTCGTTCAGGGCGGCCGGTATCTTTGCCTCGGCCGCCTCTTCATACAATGTCAGCGCGCGGACGGGGTCCGGGTCGACGCCAAGCCCGCCCTCCAGCACCTTTGCCAGGCGATACTTCGCCTCGGGGTCACCAGCGGCTACGGCCTTTTCCAGCAGGGCCTGTGCCTCTGCCGGGGCGTAGTCGGTGCTTTGTCGGTCAAGCTTGGCCAGTGCCAGCCCGACGATGGACCGGGAATCGCCGGCGTTGGCCGACTGTTCCAGTGTGGCCCGATCCGCCGCAACCACGCGTTGCCAGGCGACGGCGAGTTCTTCCAGCCCCGGTTCAGCGGAAGCCGCGCTGGCATCCGCCGTCAGGTAGAAGGGTTCACCGGGAAGCGAGCCGTAGGTGGCCGGTTCCTGCTGGTTTCCGGTGGCAGCCAGCACATCGTCGCGCACCCGGCGGAAGAGAAGTCCGATCTCGATGTTCGGCTTCACCATGTTTGCGCGGAGCGCGATGTTGAACGGGCTGTTCCCCCCGGTGCCGTCCAGTGCCACTGCGCCCTGAGCGGCAGCGTAGGCCACCAGCGTGCCCCGGTCGGGCGAGGGGGCGGCCAACCCGCCCGTGCCGGTGGTCAGCCCCTTGGCCACTTCGGGATCGCGCAAGTCGATCACCTCGGGCAGAGGATTGTTGCGGCAACTATCCAGGATCAGGATCGACATCTTCCGCGCGCCGTCCACTGCCGCCAGCATCTGGTCCATCGTGATCGAGGCGGTGACAATATCCCTGGATTTGCGCACTGCGGCATCGACCGGCAGCAGGAAGGTCGTGCCCTGCACCGAAACGCCGTGCCCGGCAAAATAGATCAGGGCGATGTCGGCGGTTTCAGCCTTGAAGGCAAAATCGTCCAAGGCGGCCAGTGCTTCAGCCTTGGTGGCATCCATGCGGATATCGACGTCAAAGCCGATTTCTTCCAGCGTTTTTGCAAGGGCGCCTGCGTCGTTGATCGTGTTCTTCAGCGCGGTGATTTTCTGGTAGCCGGCCATTCCGAATACCAGCGCCACCCGATCCTTGGCCCGGGTCTCAGCCAGGGCAGGACAGGAAAGCAGCACAAGGAGAAGCGGCAGGACCAGTAGGCTGCGGAACATGGCGGGATCCGGGACGGACGGAAAATGACTTTGGCAAAAGGCTACGCGCAATTGCGATGTGCGGCAAAGGCGAAACCGTCAGAGACCCGTCAAAACCGCATGATCCCTGCGTCTGATCGGGCAACTTGACGTGAAAAGGGGCCCCGTAAGGGACCCCCGGCTGTTAGTTGGACGGGCGACGGGCACGGTAAACCAGCCCTTAACGTCCACGACCAAGCCCTTGATTCTACAAAACAGGCTTGACCTGTCCTGTGTGGTCACTCACTTCGGCAGCAGCACCTTGTCGATCACGTGGATCACCCCGTTCGAGGCAATGATGTCCGCCGTGGTCACGCGGGACTTGTTTACCTTCACTCCGCTGCGGCCATCGATGTGGACGGTCTGGCCCTGCACGGTCGCGACGTCCTGCCGCTTGCCTGCCAACTGGGCCGACGTGACGGCCCCCGGCACAACATGGTAGGTCAGGATCGCGATCAGCTTGTCCTTGTTCTCGGGCTTCAGCAGGTCTTCCACCGTGCCGGCAGGAAGCGCCGCAAAGGCCGCATTCGTCGGCGCGAAGACGGTGAACGGTCCGTCGCCCTTCAACGTATCGACCAGCCCAGCCGCGCTGACGGCGGCGACGAGGGTCGAGAAATCCTCGTTCGACGAGGCGATGTCGATGATGTCGGGTTCTTTCTGGGTGGGCGTGCAGGCTGCGACAAGAGCGGCTATGGAGGCGGCTCCGGCAATGCGGAAGAGAGTGCGGCGATTCATGATATGTGTCCCCTGTTGGATGGAAAGCCAGTCTGTCCGTGAAAAGATTTGGGGGACGCCAGCGGCATCCCCCAGACTTGCCTTACATCGGCGGCAGGATCACGCTGTCGATGACGTGGATCACACCGTTCGAGGCCGCAACGTCCGGCATCGAAATGACGGCGCCATTCACTTTCGGCCCGCCTTCCAGGGTGATGGTCACTTCGGCGCCGTTCACGGTCTTGGCCTTCATGCCTTCAGTCAGGTCGGTCGACATGACCTTGCCTGGCACGACGTGGTAGGTGAGGATCGCAACCAGCTTGTCCTTGTTTTCCGGCTTCAGCAGGTCTTCCACCGTGCCTGCGGGCAGGGCGGCAAAGGCTGCGTCGGTCGGCGCGAAGACCGTGAACGGACCTTCGCCCTTCAGCGTCTCAACCAGGCCAGCCGCAGTCAAGGCGGTTGCAAGGGTGTTGAAGGAACCCGCCGCGACTGCGGTGTCGACGATGTCTTTGTCCTGAGCGAAGGCGGGCATCGCAAAGGCGGTGGCGGCGGTCAGAGCAAGAAAGGTTCTGCGGATCATGTGGTGTCACTCCCGTTATGATCGGTTTGCCGTCATTGGCAGGGGTAATAGGTGGACCATGCGACATTGGATCAGTGCGACATTTCCGTGATTGGCGGTTGACCAAGGCGACGAACGTCCTAAGCCGGGCCTGATCCCGATTTCCAATCAAGCTGCCGTGAGCAATGTTCAACAGCCGTGAGCATCTTGCAGCAATATTTCACCACTCTGGCGCACACGTGACGCAGACTTTTTCATCTTTCATGCAAGATGATGCATCACTGAAGAAACCTTGGTGGAGCCACCTCATGCGTTTGAACTGGTCCGATGTCACCCCAAAGCCCCTGTGGCTGAACCGCCGCCAACTGATCGCGGGGGCTGCGACACTTCTGGCGACCCCGGCACTGGCGCGAATTGAAGCAGCCTCCAGTGCCCTTTCGACCGACGAGGCGCCGAATACGTTAGAGGAGATTTCCAGCTACAACAACTACTACGAATTCGGCACGTCCAAGGAAGACCCCTCTGCCAATGCCGGCTCTTTGAAAACCGATCCCTGGTCGGTGGTGATCGACGGGCTTGTGGACAAACCGGGCACCTATGATCTTGCCGACCTGGTCAAGGGCCAACCGATCGAGGAGCGCATCTACCGGTTCCGCTGTGTCGAGGCGTGGTCGCTGATCGTACCCTGGATCGGTTTCCAGCTTTCGGGGCTGCTCGACCGGGTGGGCGTGCAACCCGGTGCCAAATTCGTTGCCTTCGAGACTTTGGTACGCCCCGAAGAAATGCCGGGTCAGTCCAGCAATTTCATCGAATGGCCGTACCGTGAAGGCCTGAGGCTGGATGAGGCGATGCATCCGCTGACGATTCTCGCGACTGGCCTTTACGGAGAAAATCTGCCGAACCAGAACGGCGCTCCGATCCGCCTGGTGGTTCCGTGGAAGTACGGATTCAAGTCGATCAAGAGCATCGTGAAGATATCGCTGGTCGACAAGATGCCCCAAACGACCTGGAACATGCTGCAAGCGCAGGAGTACGGCTTTTACGCCAACGTGAACCCCGAAGTGGATCATCCCAGGTGGAGCCAGGCCAGTGAACGGCGCATCGGCGCGGGTCTGTTCGCCGGACGGCAGGACACACTCAAGTTCAACGGCTACGGCGATCAGGTCGCCAGTCTCTATTCCGGGCAAGACCTGGCGGTTGACTACTGATGCTGGACAAGATCAACCGCTTCGCCAAGCGCGTGCCAACCTGGGTGGTCTACATTCTGGGGCTGGTGCTGGCGGCCTGGGTCATCTTCGACGGCCTGTCGCAGACAGACCCGGTCCGCGGCATTGAATGGGGCCTTGGCCTTTGGGCGGTGCGCCTGCTGATCGCCACACTGTTCATCAGCCCGTTGCGATGGGCGGGGCTGAACCTGTTGCGGTTCCGCAGGCAGCTGGGGCTGGTGGCCTTTGCCTTCGTAGTCCTGCATTTTGCGTCCTGGCTGACCATCGACATGGGGTTGCGCTGGGGGCAGATCCTGCCGGACCTGTACAAGCGCTGGTACATCCTGATCGGCCTGACGGCGTTGGTGCTGCTGACCCCGCTGGCGATCACGTCGAACAATGCGATGATCCGCAAGCTGGGCGGGCAAAGATGGAACCAGCTGCACAAGTTGACCTATGTGGCGACCGCACTGGCGGTGGTTCACTTTCTGATGGTCGGCAAGGTCTACACGACCGAAGTCCTGATCTACGCGGCGGTGCTTGTGGGCTTGCTGGCGGTTCGGGTCTACCGAAACGGCCCGCGCAGCCTGATCGCGGTCTGACGCTACCGCTCAGGGACCAACCCTACAGCCGCGCCGCGCAAGAAAATGTCCCGAAATGCGCGGCTGTAGTAGCTTCTGCAAACGCAACCCCAAGATTTTGTATAACTTTCTGGTTTTTGCAAAAATTTTGTGAAGAACGTGTTTTTCCCTCTTGCGGCTTTCGGCGTGCCTACGTAAATACCGCCTCACCGAAGCGGAAACGTGACGGTGACGGGAAAGAACGGTGGCGCGAAGCCGCAGGGAAAGCCCGGAAAATCTGAAGACAAGACGGGCGGGGATACGCTGGGAAACTGGCGCCTCGTGAAATTTTGCCTGAAGATCGCTCTTTGAGACTGATTGGTATTGAAGGGATATGCGGGCGGTTTGGGCGCATCGGCGTTTAACGTCTAGCATATCGGCCTACTAGGGGAGTTACCGTGAGGTAGCCGACCGATGATGTAGGTGTCAGCTTCACTGTCTTGGCAGGGTTGTTCGGTAGAACGGCTTTGTACATGACAGAGACTGATCTTGTTCCTTGTGATGAGGGATGAGACAGATGTGCGAAGGTTCGACGTCAAGGATAGCCTT
>JANMGI010000331.1:0-3385 GCA_031374565.1 Paracoccaceae bacterium
GGCACGCGGGCGGCGGGGCGCATCTGCATGCAGTGGGGGGTGGGCGGGGCGGTGGCGCTGGCGCTGGTCTTTGCGCTTTTCGGCCCGAGGATCATCGACCTGATGACCACGGCACCTGACGTGCGCGACGCGGCGCAGCTCTACCTGCCGTGGCTGGTCGTGGCACCCCTGATCGGGGTGGCGGCCTGGGTCTACGACGGCATCTTCATCGGCGCACTCCTGACCGGAGACATGCTGCGGGCGATGCTGGTCTCGGTCGCGGTCTATGTGGTGGCGCTGGCCATCCTTGTGCCGCTTGCGGGGAATCACGGGCTTTGGGCGGCGCTGATGGTGCTGAACGGGACGCGGACCTTCACCCTTTGGCGGCTTTACCCGAAGGTGGCAGCGCGGGCGGCCCTTGCGTGACCCTTGCCTTCCCCCTGCCTGCCGGGCGATGATAGGGCGTCAAAGGGGAGAGACATGCGGAAATTCCTGGTCGTGCTGGACGACAGCCGCGAATGCCTGAACGCGATGCGCTTTGCCGCCCTGCGCGCGGCCCATACCGGAGGCGGGGTTACGATCCTGTCTGTCGTGCCGCCGGAAGAGTTCCAGACCTGGATGGGGGTGGCTGACCTGATGCGGGCCGAAGCGCGCGAGCGGATCGAGGCGCATTTCGAGGTCTTCGCCAAATGGATGCGCGACAAGCAGGGGGTGAATCCCGAGCTTGTGGTGCGCGAAGGCGATCCGGTGAACGAGATCCTGGCCCTGGTGAACGAAGACCCGGCCATCGGCATCCTTGTTCTTGGGGCGGGCAACGACAAATCGGGGCCTGGCCCTCTGGTCACGGCCCTAAGCCGCACTTCAGGCACCTTGCCGATCCCGGTCACCATCGTGCCAGGCGACATGTCGAAAGAACGGTTGGAGAGCATCACCTGACTGGCCGATTTTCCGCGGCAGGAAGCCGCTGATTGCGGCATGCCCCGCCGATATAAGCGCCTGCTTACAGCGTTCGCCGGCCCGAACCCATATGGTCCCGGCGGGTCGCTGAAGGCCCCAACCATCAGGACCCCTGCATGACCGACCCTAACCAGCCTTCCCGCAACCGACCCGAGCTTTCGCCTTTCGTGCTGAACGCCGCTGTCGCCACCTACCTGATGGCGCTGTGCAACAGCACGTTCTGGGGACATCTCTTCCGCATCTTCGAGGGCCGGACGGTCACCGCACTGGTCTTTGCCGGGGCGGTTTGGGCGCTGATGATGCTGGTGATCTCGGTCCTGGCGGTGCGGTGGATTCAGAAACCGGTGCTGGTGGCACTGCTGATCACTGCTGGGGTCACCTCCTACTATGTGGACGTGCTGGGCGTCGTGGTCGACCGCGACATGATTCAGAACGCGATGACCACGACCTTCGCGGAGTCCAAGCATCTGATCACGATGCAGTTCATCCTCCATGTCTTCCTCTATGGGGTAATCCCGTCGCTTCTGGTCCTGTGGGTTCGGGTTCGCCGCTCGACCGTGCTGCGCGGGGCGTTCGGCACCGGCCTTGTCGCGGCCTTGTCAGTGGCGCTGCTGGTCGGCCTTCTTTTTACCAACCTGAAAGCCTATTCGACCGTTCTGCGGGCCGACAAAGAGCTGATGGGATCGGTCCAGCCGCTTGCCCCGCTGGGCGGGGCTGTGCGCTACGCCAAGATGATGTTCAAATCCACCCGGATCGTGGTGCAGGAGACCGGCACCGATGCCAAACCGGGGGTGCTTCTTGCCAAAGCCGACAGGCCGGTCCTGATGGTCATCGTCGCCGGGGAAACCGCGCGCGCGCAGAACTGGTCGCTTGGCGGCTACGCGCGCGACACCAACCCCGAGCTGGAAAAGCGCGACATCGTCTACTACCCGAACGCCACCAGCTGCGGCACTGCGACGGCCACGTCGCTGCCCTGCATGTTCTCGCCCTTGACGAAGGATCAGTACTCCTACGAAGGCGGCCTTGGGAACGAGAACCTGCTGGATGTGCTGATGCGGGCCGGGTTCAAGGCGGAATGGTGGGACAACAATACCGGCGACAAGAACATTGCCGACCGTCTGCCGATAAAGGCGCGGACGATGAAGCCCGAAGACGGGCCGGAGTTCTGCTTTCCCGAATGCATCGACGGCGTGTTCCTGAAGGACCTTCAGCAACGGGCCGACACCATCACGGAAAACACGGTCATCGTGCTGCACCAGATCGGCAGCCACGGGCCAAGCTACTGGCTGCGCTATCCCGCCGACCACGAGATTTACACCCCCGCCTGCAAGACCCCCGAGTTGACCGAGTGCTCCAGCGAAGAGATCGTCAACGCCTATGACAACACTATCGCCTACACCGACACGTTCCTGTCGCAGGTGATTGACCTTCTCGATGCCTCGGACCGGGTGATCCCGGCGACGTATTATGTCTCGGACCATGGCGAGTCTCTGGGTGAAGGCGGGCTATACCTGCACGGCACGCCCTATTTCATGGCACCCGAGTATCAGACCCATGTGCCGATGGTGCTCTGGATGTCGCAAAGGTTCCGTGACAGTCTTGGTGTTGATGCGGACTGCCTGAAGGCCAATGCGGCCCAGCCGGTCAGCCACGACAACATGTTTTCGACGGTGCTTGGGATGGTCGATGTGACGACGACGGCGAAGGATGCAGCGCTTGATCTGGCGGGGGCTTGCCGCACCGTCACGACGGGTTGACAATGACAGTGCAGGAAAAGCCGCCGCGCAAGTCGGGTGTCGCGCATTTCTTTGCCGCGGCCAGCTATTCATTGGGCGGATTGCAGCGGCTGTGGCGCGAAAGCGCCTTCCGGCAGGAACTGGCGCTGATCGCAGGGCTGCTGGTGCTGTTCGTGGTGCTTGGGGCCTCGGTCCCCGAAACGCTGGGGATGCTGGCCATCGGTCTTGCGCTGATCGCGGTCGAGGCGCTGAATACGGCCATCGAGGTGCTGGTCGACCATCTGTCCCCCGGCTGGTCGCAGTTCGCCAAAGAGGCCAAGGACCTTGGGTCTCTGGCTGTGGCCTGCACCATCGGCGGGCTGGTGATCTATTCCGGGATCGTGCTGATCTGGTAGGGTGGGCAATCTGCCCACGGCCCGCTTTAGAATCGTTCCAATCCTTGACAGTCCGGTGGACGAAGCGCATATCCGACAGGAACAGTCGGAGACCCATTATGTTCATCCAGACCGAATCCACGCCGAACCCCGCAACGCTGAAGTTCCTGCCCGGCCAGACCGTGCTGGAACTTGGCACAGCTGACTTCCCGTCGTCCGAGGCTGCGGCGAAATCACCGCTGGCCAAGCGCATCTTTGCGGCAGGCGGGGTAACGGGCGTGTTTTTTGGAACCGATTTCGTGACGGTGACCAAGGCAGAGGATGTCGATTGGGCCCATA
>JANMGI010000362.1:0-11791 GCA_031374565.1 Paracoccaceae bacterium
TGAAGCGGCACGCGACACGCTTGCCATCGAACTGCAGACCGATGCCGCACGGCGCGTGATAGGTGACCGGGTCGAAGAGGTTGACGATCTTCTGGCCGGTGGCGCTTCGCTGGAGGATTTGCAGAAGGATGCGGGCCTGACACTGGCAACGGTCGACTATGTGCCGGGCCAGCAGGGCGACACCACCATCGAGGGTTACCCCGCCTTCCGCACCGCCGCCGATGCCGTGCAGGCCGACGACTTTCCCGAAGCGGTCGTGCTGGACGACGGTGGTGTCGTGGCCCTGCGGTTGGACAAGATCGTGCCCGCAGCCCCCATCCCCTTCGACGAGGCCAAGGACAAGGTTCTGGAAGACTGGCGCAAGGAAGCGGTGGCCAAGGCTCTGGTCGCGCGGGCTGCCGAGATCAAGACCGCGCTGGAGGGCGGAGCGGCCATCGGGACCTTCGGGATCGTGGACGTGACGCCGGAAACCGCCCGCTCGGGCTTTGTGGCCGACGCGCCGGATAGCCTGATTGCAGATGTGTTCAAGATGACCGATGGCGCGGTTCAGGTCGTTGAAGTTGACGGCTATGTGGCCGTGGTCAAGCTGGACAAGATCCTGCCCGCCGCGACCGAAGGCGATGACGCAGTGGCCCTGAAATCCTCGCTGGAAACGCAGGCCGAGCAAGCGATTTCGGCGGATGCCTTTGCCGCTTTCACCACGGCCCTGACCAACGAAGCCGGGATCACCCTGGATCAGGCCGCGATCAACGCTGTCCACGCGAGCCTGCCCTGATGCAGCTCTCGCCCGGTTTTGCCGAGTTTGAAGCGGGCTGGAACGCAGGACGCAACCAGATCATCTGGGCGCGGCTTGCGGCGGACCTCGATACCCCTGTCAGCCTGATGCTGAAGCTTGGCGATGCCCGGGCCGACACGTTCATGCTGGAATCGGTCACGGGTGGCGAGGTGCGGGGCCGCTACTCTATCGTGGGCATGAAGCCGGACCTTGTCTGGCGGTGCCGCGGCCAGCAAAGCCGGATCAACCGCGAGGCGCGCTTTGACCGGCAGTCCTTCACCGACCTTCCCGGCCACCCATTGCAGACCCTGCGCGATCTTCTGGCCGAATGCCGGATCGAGATGCCCGAAGGCCTGCCTGCGGTCTCGGCCGGGCTGTTCGGCTACCTCGGCTATGACATGATCCGGCTGGTCGAGCACCTGCCGGACGTGAACCCCGACCCCCTTGGCTTGCCCGACGCCGAACTGATCCGGCCTTCGGTCGTGGCCGTTCTGGACGGCGTGAAGGGCGAGGTGACGGTCGTGGCCCCCGCCTGGGTTGCAGGCGGCCTTTCGGCGCGAGCGGCCTATGCGCAGGCGGCCGAACGGGTGATGGACAGCCTGCGCGATCTGGACCGGGCCCCGTCCGCCGCGCGCGATCTGGGCGAAACCGCTCCCGTCGGGGCGGCCACGTCAAACTTCACCCATGACGGCTACAAGGCGGCGGTGGAGAAGGCCAAGGATTACATCCGCGCGGGCGACATCTTTCAGGTCGTGCCCAGCCAGCGCTGGTCACAGCGGTTCACCCTACCGCCCTTCGCGCTTTATCGCAGCTTGCGGCGGACCAATCCCTCGCCCTTCATGTTCTTCTTCAACTTCGGCGGCTTCCAGGTCGTCGGCGCCAGCCCCGAAATCCTCGTTCGCCTGCGCGACGGCGAAGTGACCGTCCGCCCCATCGCCGGGACCCGAAAGCGCGGGGCGACCCCCGAAGAGGACCGTGCTTTGGAGGCTGACCTCTTGGCCGACCCCAAGGAACGGGCCGAGCATCTGATGCTGCTGGACCTTGGTCGCAACGATGTGGGCCGCGTGGCCAAGGTCGGCACGGTCCGCCCGACGGAAACCTTCATCATCGAACGCTACAGCCACGTCATGCACATAGTCAGCAATGTGGTGGGTGAGATTGCGCCCGGCGAGGACGCCTTGTCAGCGCTGCTTGCAGGCCTGCCCGCTGGCACGGTGTCGGGCGCACCAAAGGTCCGCGCGATGGAGATCATCGACGAGCTGGAACCCGAAAAGCGCGGCGTCTATGGCGGCGGCGTGGGCTATTTCGCGGCCAACGGCGAGATGGACTTCTGCATCGCGCTGCGCACGGCGGTCCTGAAGGACGAGACCCTGTACATTCAGGCGGGCGGGGGCGTGGTCTATGACAGCGACCCCGAAGCCGAGTATCAGGAAACCGTCAACAAATCCAACGCCCTGCGCCGCGCAGCCGAGGATGCGGGCCGCTTTGCCGGACGCGGAAACGGCTAACCGGGCCTTCTCTGATCGGGCCTCCTCGTTCGACTGCGTCTCCTCGTCGGAAGCGATGAGGGACGAAATTCCCGACGAGCGGCGGCTTGGTCAATCGACCTTTAGAACGGCCGTGACCGGGGCCAGCGCCACGGTTGCAGCCTTGCCTTCGACGGTCCACTCCAGCAGTGCAGCCACCGTCGCCGGATCCGCCTTGCCGACCACGCTGGCCTGACCATCCTGACCCGCCTTGAACACGGCCCGGTCCAGAAGACGGCGCACGGCGACAGGGTCTCCGCCAGCCTGATCAAGGTCGCGGAACAGCACTGCCGCCTCAAGATCCTCGCGTCGCGCAACCTGATCGGCGGCGTTCAGTCCCTCGTCCCAGGTCAGAAGACCACGACCCCCTGCCTTCAGGATCGGAATCACGGCAGCGGCAAGGCCACGGTTGTTCTGGAAGGTCGGATCGACAAGGTCCATCACCGCGACCGCTTCGGGCAGGCCCTGTTCCATCGACTGGAAGGCAACCTCGACATCCGACGCCTGCGCACCGGTGGCGATTCCGGTGACCATCATCACCACCTCGCGACCTGCCGCGCGGTAGATCGCCGCGCGTTCGGGGGTAGCCGGGTCCAGCGGGTCAAGCGCGAAGCTGACCGGAAAGGGCAGGGCGGCAAGCCCCGCACGATCAAGGTCCGGGCTGCCGTCGTCCACCAGCACGATGGCGAAGGCGGGCTTGGCATCGGGGTTGTCGAACGTGGCGGCGAACTGGGCAATCGGGCGCGGATCGACCGGCGTGGAGCCATCGGCGGGGGCCGGTTCCGTGGCGTTGTCGGTGCCACGCTTGATGATCACGCCCTCACCCGACCGGATCAGGCCGGGGGCGGGTTTGAAGGTCGGGCTTTTGCCCGCCTCCTCGGTCAGGATCACGGGTTGCTCGGGTTCGGCAGGCGCGGTTGTCCCAGGCAAAGCCGCAGGCCTGCTGCCGGGCATCGCAGGAACGGCAGCGCCGGGCACGGCCTCAACCTCAGGTGCGACGGGTGAGGTTTCGGCGGGCACCTCTTCGGCAGGTGCCTCGGCTGCCGGAACTTCGGCTGCGGGAACTTCGGCTGCGGGCGCTTCTGCGACGGGGGGCTCAATGATCACGTCCGGTGCAATCTCGGGTGCCGGTTCTGCTGCGGGCGCAGGTTCGGCAGGAGCCTGCACGGCAGGGGTTTCCGATGCGGGTTCCGTGACCGCAGGGGCGGCCTCGGTCGCGGGCACGGCTCCACCTTCGGGTGTGGCTGCACTTGGTTCGGCGGCCGGTGCCGGGTCGTTTTGAGCCAATTCGACAGGGGCCAATTCGACAGGGGCCATTTCGACGGCGGCCGGGTCGGGTGCGGCAGGGGCAGCCGGCACAGGTTCAACTGTGGCCGTGACCGCCGCTTCAGCGGCTGGTTCTGTCGCGACAGGCTTGGCCTCTGCCACCATCGCTTCGGGCACGGCTGTTTCCGGGGCCGCAGCGATAGCGATTTCCGGCATGGCCGGAGCCGTCGTTTCGGGTGTGGTCGCGGCGACATCGGCATCGCTGGCTGCGGGCTTTGGCGGCTCGGCCACGGTCAGGGGTTTTTCAACTTCGGCGACGGAAGGGACGGCGGGTTCGGCCACAACCGCCTCGGCCTTCGGGGCTTCCGGTGCCGGGTCAGTTGCGGCGACGACCGGGGCCGCTTCGGAGTTCGCTTCGGGTGCTGCTACAGGTTCCGCTGGCGGCTGCGTGTCCGGGACAACACCGGGTGCTGCGCCCTCTTCCAGCTTGGGGAGCGGAGCATCCATCGCCTCGACCTTCGCGGCGTCGGCCTTGTCATCCGCCTTGACCGTTTCGCCCGCTTCGGGGGTGGTCACGGCCGGGGCCGCTATCGCCTCGGCAACCGGCGCATTGTCGTTTGCCGGTCTGGTCGGAAACAGCATCGAGCCCACGACCAGCCCGCCCGTGACCAGAAGGCCACCGGACACCATGCCAAGAAGAAATTTGCCGACCAACGCTGCCTCCAGCTCTGCGCCGCTGCGGAAAGTCGGGGATGGCGTTCGCTTGCCTGACTGCCCCGGACCGCCCGTTTCTTTCGGCGCCATTCTTGTGACTTGGCGCAGTATAGCCTGCACCTTTGCCAGCTTCACCCCTTTTTCTTCCGGTCATCAACAAGTTGCCTGTACCGTGGCAGGCGGGCAATTGGGCATCATTGGACGAAGGGAAGTGGAGGCGGGTATCGCCGCCAGCGCCGCGATGCAAGCGGTCGCATGCCTTCCTGTTTTATGAAGCATGGTCAGAAGGATGGGTGATTTTCGTCCCGCAGCCCGTAGCAATCGGTTGCACCATGTTGGACTGATGAATACTCTTCATGGAGGGTTTTATGGTGGGTAAGGTATGCCCAAGCGGGCTAGGGAGCTCTCTCCAATCGAACTGAAGCGGCTTGCGCCCAGGGTTCACGCGGTTGGTGGTGTTGCGGGCCTCTGTTTGCAGGTTGCAGAGGGTGCCGGACGGTCCTGGTTGCTGCGAGCGATGGTCGGCACAAAGAGGCGTGAAGTCGGCCTCGGGGCCTATCCGGAAATTGGCCTAGCACTGGCGCGGTAGAAAGCTGCCGAAGTCAAAGACATGATCCGCAGCGGCGTTGATCCGGTCGAGCAAAGAAAGGCTGCTTGCGCCGATCTTATAGCGGCCCAGAAGCGCGGGCTCCGTTTCCCCGGGGCCGTTGACCTGTTTGAGCCGGTAAAGACTGCGGAGCTTTCAGGCGGCAAGTACAGGGATCAGTGGCGAAACAGTCTGGACAGCTGCGCAATCCCCATCCTTGGAAAAATGCTGGTCCACGACATCCACCTGCAAGATATCTTGGTGGTGTTGGAGCCATTCTGGCACACGAAAGCCGTGACCGCCGACAAGTTGCGCCGAAAGCTCGCCGAGGTGCTCGACTATTCGACGGTGAAGGCCTTCGAACCGGCTCCAATCCCGCCCGTTGGCAGGGCAACCTCTCGATGGTCCTTGCCGCTCTGACGAGCGCCTCCGCTGGAGATAACAACCAGCGCTGCAACTAAAGGATTTGCGGCGGTTCTGGGCGGCACTTTCCACTCGGGGCGGAATGGGTCCCCAGGCTTTGAAATTTCAGTCACTGACTGCTACGCGTCCAGGCGCTTTACGGTTCATGACGTGGAGCGAGGTTGATCTGAATGCGCGGCTTTGGACGGTGCAGGCTGGGCGGCAGTCATCCAAGATCCCTCGGCGTGACGGACCCAAGCGAGTTCCCTTTGCTTAAGACATCACTGTCTTGTTGGAGGGCCTGCCCAGGCACCCCGACAGCGATCTTGTGTTTTGGGCGCCGAGAGGTGGTGCGCTCTCCGACGCCACACTCGCAAAGCTGATGCGAACGGTTCACGACGCCGAACTAAAGGCATGAAGTGCAGGATTTGTCGATGCAAAGTCCGGTGAGATTGCGCTCCCCCATGGAACACGCAGTTCCTTCAAGGTTTGGGCAAGCGAACACACCAGTTATGATTGGAATCTGTCCGAAGCGGCCCTGTGGCACAAGCTAGGGTCAAAGGTGGAACAGTTCTCTGCGCGCAATGACATGGTCGAAAAGCGGCAGTAGGTGATGAGCGATTGGGCCCTATTCTTGACAGGCGCCTCGGCTGGACAGATTCCGCAATAGCCCAGGCTGAAGCGCTGCTCTTGGCTGGCGACACTATGGTGTGACCAGACATTCAATCTGCCCGGGATCGTGGGAAGGTCTGGCAACGGGCTGCGAAGGGCGGAAAGCTGCCTGACGCACCGCACCGCATTCGCGGCATGGCGTGCACAGCAATCGAGAAAGAGCGTTTGTTCGTGATAGCCGCAGCGGCAAGTCCTTCGGGTTAGTCCAGAGAGTGGTGAGGGGACCGGAGGCTGAGCATCGGCTCTTTTTGGCGCGCACGTGCCTCGCCGTTTCCCCCTGTATCTCGAGGCAACTGTCGAGTTTGTTTTATTTCAATTTAGTCCTCTCGATGGGTTCGGCGCGCTATGTACGTTAGATATCGTCTCGAAGGCCCGCTTGAGGATCACCTCATGCGCCATCGCGACCAGCTTAGTCTGTGACTCTACGTCCGCGCAGATAGCTGCAATCCGTCCATCGTATTCGCGCTTGGCTACGGTTGTCGCATCCGACACAAACTAGGTCAGCCCGCCGATGAGACGCGACAAACATTCGCAATCCGCATAGTCAGCCTTTGGTGCCACTGACATCCTCGAATTCCGCATCAACCACATCCTTTTCGGGCGCGTCCGAAGGTTGTTCGGCGGCGAAATTTCCGCCCTGAGCGGATTGTGCAGCCGCCTTGAGGCCTGCGTCCTCAATGCGTTTTGCCATGGCCGTTAGGCTTTCCATGGCCTTTGCCAACCCATCCTGCGACGTTCCATCGGCCGCGGTTCGCGTGGCTGAAAGTGCCGCGTTGGCCTGTTCCGTCTCGGCGGCAGACAGGGCGGTGCCATGTTCGGCCATCGACTTTTCGACATCGTGGATCATCGAATGAGCCTTGTTCTTGGCTTCGACAAAGGCGCGAAGGGCCTTGTCGGCCACGGCGTTTGTCTCGGCCTCCCGCACCATGCGCTTGATATCGGCATCGTCCAGCCCGCCGTTGGCCTGAATCTTAATCTGCTGTTCCTTGGCCGTCGCCTTGTCCTTGGCCGTGACCGAGACGATGCCATTGGCATCAATATCAAACGTGACCTCGATCTGCGGCAGCCCGCGTGGTGCGGGGGCAATGCCAGACAGGTCAAAGTTGCCAAGCACCTTGTTGTCGGCAGCCATCTCACGCTCGCCTTGAAAGACCCTGATCGTCACGGCGCTTTGGTTGTCATCGGCGGTCGAAAACGTCTGGCTTTTCTTGGCCGGAATGGTGGTGTTGCGGTCGATCAGGCGGGTGAACACCCCGCCCAACGTCTCGATCCCCAGACTGAGCGGCGTCACGTCAAGGAGCAGCACATCCTTGACGTCGCCCTTAAGCACGGCCCCCTGAATCGCGGCCCCCATCGCCACAACCTCGTCAGGGTTGACGTTGCGGGCGGGTTCCTTGCCGAAGAACGCCTTCACGACTTCGATCACCTTGGGCATCCGGGTCATCCCGCCGACAAGGATGACCTCGTCGATTTCCGCCGCCGTGACGCCCGCGTCCTTGAGCGCGGCCTTGCAGGGATCAATGGTGCGGGTGATCAGATCTTCGACCAAGCTCTCCAGCTTGGCCCGCGTCAGCTTGACCGCCATGTGTTTTGGTCCTGCGGCATCGGCTGTGATGAACGGCAGATTGATCTCTGTTTCTTTGGCCGAGGATAGTTCGATCTTGGCCTTCTCAGCCGCGTCCTTCAGCCGTTGCAACGCCAGTTTGTCGGTGCGGAGGTCAACCCCCTGATCGCGCTTGAATTCCGTGGCAAGAAAATCAATCACACGGGCATCGAAATCCTCGCCACCCAAGAAGGTGTCACCGTTGGTGCTTTTGACTTCGAAGATGCCGTCGCCAATCTCAAGGACCGACACATCGAAGGTGCCGCCGCCAAGGTCATAAACCGCGACCCGGCCGGATTTCTTCTTGTCCAGCCCGTAGGCGAGCGCTGCGGCGGTGGGTTCGTTGATGATGCGCAAAACTTCAAGCCCGGCGATCTTGCCGGCATCCTTGGTGGCCTGACGTTGCGCATCGTTGAAATAGGCGGGCACCGTGATCACCGCTTGCGTCACCTTTTCGCCCAGAAAGGTTTCAGCCGTTTCCTTCATCTTCCCAAGGATGAACGCGCTGATCTGCGAGGGCGGATACTTCGTGCCGCGCGCCTCAACCCAGGCATCGCCATTGTCGCCCTGCACGATGTCATACGGGACCAGACCCTTGTCCTTGGCGACCATCGGATCATCAAAGCGGCGGCCGATCAGGCGCTTGACGGCATAGATCGAGTTGGTGGGGTTCGTGATCGATTGCCGCTTGGCGGATTGTCCGACCAGACGCTCACCGGCCTCGGTAAAGGCCACGATGCTGGGGGTGGTGCGCGCACCCTCGGTGTTTTCGATCACCCGGACGTCCTTGCCTTCCATGATGGCAATGCAGGAATTCGTGGTGCCAAGATCAATCCCGATAACTTTGCTCATGGTCGGCGTCCTTTTTGTCTGGATGAGGCCGGACCGGTGAAGCTTCGGCCAAGCGGGGGGCAGTCCAGAGCGTTGCTCAGGACTGAGTGGCGTTTTGCGCAGCAGGCACCTTAGCGACGATCACCATCGCGGGCCGAAGTAGACGACCATTCAGCATCCACACCGGACCCAAGGATTGCAGGACCGTTCCAGCCACTTGGCCATGTGCCTCACGCTGGCCGACGGCCTGATGCTGATCGGGGGCAAAGGCAGTGCCCGTCGGGTCGATTGCGGTCACGCCGTTCTTCGCAAGCGTGTCGATGAACCCACGTTCGATCTCGGCCAGCCCTGCGCGCAGGCCCGCGATGCTTGATGGCTCTGCTTCGGTGGCGGGTGGCAGATTTTGCAGGCCGCGCGCCAGGTTTTCGGCGGCCTCGACCATGTCACCGGCAAATCTTTGCACCGCAAACTGGCGCGCTTCTTCGACGTCGCGTCTGGCACGCGTCCGCACATTGGCAATCTCGGCCTCGGACCGCTTCCACCGATCTTCCATTGCGGCAAGGTCCGCCTGCAACGCGGCTATCCGTGCTGTCGCATCGACAGAACCTTCCACCACCTCTGGCGCAACGTCATGTTTCTGATCGGCATTGCCGTTGATGTTGTGCGTCTGGTGACTGGTTTTGCTCGTCATTTGATTGGACAGTCCTCTGGGATGGGGTCTCATCTTTTCGCGCACTCGGGCGTCGGATGACGGAGTTGCAAGTCGCTGATTGCGTTCGCAGTCCACATTCACCCGCAGCCTACCCTTTGTGGGTGCACCCGGGGTAGGGACGGAATCTACTCATGCAGCAAAGCAACCGACCCGAGGCTTCCGGCTTTCAGTGCAAGCCGCCACGCGCGCGCACTACCAGATGTGCCGCAAGTGTGCGCTGCAGATCATCGGGCGCGGTCTCGGTGATCGCTTCGCCAAGCGCCTGAAAACGGCGCCGCAATGCGTAAAGCTGATCAACCAGGGACAGAATGACAGGCAAGGCCTCTTCATCGATGTCCAGATCGTGGCGCAGTTCCCGGATCAATTTTACCCGCGCGACATCAATGTCCTGAAAGACAAACCCGCCGGATTGCCGCTCGGGCCTGACCCAATCATTCTGAATCCATCGTTCAAGATCCTGCCGGTCAAGGCCAGAGTTCTGCGCAATCAGGATTTCAATGCTGATCATTCCTGCCCCTCCATGGCTTTTCTGGGGTTGTCGGGCAGTTGCGGAGTCCATGTCGCCAGAAACTCTTTCAGTGCGACATCCGGCGTGCCGATGACGATGCTGAGCCTTGCATAAAGATTGCCCGCAGCCTGCCCGCCATGGGCGGGAACCCCGCGCCCACGCAACCGTAGTTCCGTCCCGCTGTCGGAATTCGGCGGGATCTGCATCTTGACCGGGCCTTGCGGTGTTGGAACCTGAACCGGCCCGCCAAGCACAGCCTCGGAAATGGTGACGGGCAGGATCAGCCGAATGTCATTGCCGCTGCGTTCAAAATGCCTATGCGGTGTGACCTGCACCGATATCAGTGCGTCACCGGACTGACCCCCGCCCCGCCCCGCTCCGCCTTGGCCGCGCAGGCGCAGCACCTGGCCGCCGGTCGTGCCCATCGGGATTTTGACATCAAGTGTCCGCCCATCTGGCAGGGTCAGCCGCCGGGTTGCGCCATTGACCGCGTCCAGAAAATCAGTCGTCAGGCTGTAATGCTCATCCTGACCGCGCATACGGCCATCACCGCGCGGACGACCCGCCCCGAACATCGAGCCGAACATGTCGCTGATGTCTTCAGAGTTCCATTCCGCCGCTTCTGGCCCGCCCCGGCTGTAGCGTCGGCCTGCCGCGTTGTCGGCATAGTCGCGATAGGACGGCCCCTGTGCTTGCTCTTGCCCGCCGGCGTCTATCTCGCCCCGGTCAAACCGGGCGCGCTTTTCGGGGTCGGACAACAGCTCGTTTGCCGCCGACACCTTCTTGAACCGCTCCTCGGAGGCGGCGTTGCCGGGATTGAGGTCGGGGTGGTGCTGTTTGGCCAGCTTGCGATAGGCGCTGCGGATGTCATCCGGCGTGGCAGAGCGTGCGATGCCCAGTGTCTTGTAGGGGTCCTCCGGATCAGCCAAAGCCACGTTCCTTGGTGCGGTGTCCCCCCATCGGCAGGGTCGGAGGCGGGGACGATGCGATTTTCAGTGTTTGTCAAGCCGCTGCGGGTGCTACCTGCAGCGCAATGGCACCTTTGGGGTCCATGAACGGATAGTCGGTATAGCCGTGCGCCCCACCACCGTAGAAGGTTTCCGGGGCCATCAGGGCGTTCAGCGGGGCGTTTTCGGTCAACCGGCGGACAAGATCGGGGTTGGCCATGAAGAGCCGCCCGAACGAAACCAGATCAGCGCGGCCTTGGGACACAGACTCCATCGCCATCTGGCGATTGTAGCCGTTGTTCACCATCCAAAGGCCGTCAAACCGGGCACGCAGCGCGGCATAGTCAAAGGCGATATTGTCGCGCGCACCGCCCGTATCGCCTTCGACGACATGCAGATACGCGAGGCCGATGGGGCTGAGATCGTCCACCACACGATTGAACAGCGCTTGCGGGTGACTGTCCTTGGAATCCCCAGCGGTCGATACCGGCGAAATGCGCACGCCCAGACGATCAGCCCCGATTTCCGCAGCGCAAGCCGCTGTCACCTCGGTCAAAAGCCGCGCGCGGTTTTCTACCGACCCGCCGTAATGGTCCGTCCGGTGGTTCGTGGCATCGCGCAGGAATGCATCGAGCAGATAGCCGTGTGCCCCGTGGATTTCCACGCCGTCAAAGCCTGCCTCGATGGCCCGTTTGGAGGCGTTGCGGAAATCCGCGATGATGCCAGGGATCTCGGCGAGACCCAGGGCACGCGGCATCGAGCAATCCACAAACCCCTGTCCCGCAACAAAGGTCTTGGTATTGGCGCGAATGGCAGAGGGCGCGACAGGGGCGCCGCCATCCTGCTGGAAACTGGTGTGCGAGACGCGGCCCGTGTGCCAAAGCTGCACAACCATCGTGCCGCCCTTGGCGTGGACGGCGTCGGTCACCTTTCTCCAGCCGGCGACCTGGTCATCGGTATAACACCCCGGCGTGTCAGCGTAGCCTTGGGCCTGCGCAGACACTTGCGTCGCCTCGGCAATGATCAGCCCGGCGGTGGCGCGTTGGGCATAATACTCTGAGGCAAAGGGGCCCGGGACAAGGCCCGGCCCCGCCCGGTTTCGGGTCAAAGGCGCCATGACGATGCGATTGGCAAGCTTGAGGGCGCCTGCGGTCAGCGGGTCAAAAAGGGTGCTCGCCGAAGTCGAACGGTCGGATTTGTTCATGGCAAGTATCCCTGACTTTGATGGTAGGGCCGTGGCGTTCGACCA
>JANMGI010000405.1:0-4959 GCA_031374565.1 Paracoccaceae bacterium
TGCCGCCCACCCGAAATCGGGTCATCGGTCGAGGAGGCGAAGGACAAAAGCATGCCCCATGTCGGGGTCTGCCCCGGCACCTGACCCGCACGCGCGATCTGGAAGGCCGCATCGCGGTAATGCAGGAACGCCATATCTGTGGGCCGCAGGGCAAGCGCCACCGCCGCCAGCCCCTCATGCCCCGAAGAGCCTATGGTGTAGAACCCCTGTCCCGCCCGCTGCATCGCACGGCTTTGCCGGTCCAAGGCGCGAGTCAGACAGGCGGCGCGAAAGGCCTGCACAGCAAAGTCGGGCGTCAGCGGGCCGACGGGCACCTTCCCCGCGGGGAAGTCCCGCGCGGCGACGCGGCGTAGGAAGTTGTCATGCACGATCTCGCAGCGGTCCATCTACACTCCCATTGCTGGGGAAGCGTCGCCCGAAACGGGGCGGCGGGGCAAGGATGTCGCGTGCATGGTCGGACCGATCGGTATTTTGCACAGTGTATCTGAAGGAAAACTCCAGTAACACTTACTTTAAGTCGCCTATATGTGAGCTTTCAGCACATGATTGCCCCCCGCCGCTTTCTTCCCTCGGTCAGTTCCCTGCTGGCCTTGGAGGCTGTCGAACGCCTCGGCTCGGCCACCCTTGCGGCGGCAGAGTTGTCTTTGACGCATTCGGCCATCTCCCGTCAGTTGAAGCATCTGGAAGATCAGATCGGCGTCACCCTCTTTGAACGCACGGGCCGCGCGCTGGTCCTGACGCCTGCGGGCCGCGACTATGCCGCCACCGCGCGGGGGTATCTGCAGGACCTTGCGCGCTCCAGCCTGAAGCTGCGGGCTGCCGGGGCGCGGATGTCGCTGAACCTTGCCGTCCTGCCCGCCTTCGGAACACACTGGCTGCTGCCCCGCCTGAAGGCCTTCACCGACGCGCATCCAGAGGTGACGGTGAACCTCTCCACCCGCCTTGCCTCGTTCGACTTCGCCCGCGAACCTTTCGACGCCGCCGTGCATTTCGGGACCGGGGATTGGCAGGGGGTGGAGTATCTGGAACTGATGCGCGAGCGCGTCATCCCCGCCGGGTCGCCGCTTCTGCTGCGCGATGGTCCATTGCCCCCCGACCGCCTGCTGGACTTCCCGCTCTTGCATCTGGAAAGTCGTCCGGGAGCCTGGGAAGACTGGTTCGCCCGCCGACGCGTGCCGGTCGACCGGCTGCGAGGGATGCTTTTCGACCAGTTCACCCACATGTCCGAAGCGGCGGCCCTTGGCTTCGGACTGGCACTGCTGCCGTCATTCCTGTTCGAGGCAGAAGCGGCGCGGGGCCGTCTGGTGGCGGCAGTGGAAGGGTATGAGGCGCTGGATGCCAGCTATTCGCTGGTCTGGCCCAAGGGGCGTGTGGTTGGGAAGCCGCTGGGGTTGTTGCTGGAGTGGTTGAGCAAGCAATGAACGCTTGCAAATTCCGATATCACTGCCATATGATGCAAGCATGAACAGCAAGCATCGGCGGACGCTGGAATCCATCTTTGCCGAACCAGTATCGGGCACGATCAACTGGGTTGATGTCGAAAGTCTGCTGATTTGGGCTGGGGCAGAGGTTATCGAGGGGCGGGGCTCTCGCGTCAGGTTCGTCTGCCGGGGCGAAGTAGAAAGCTTCCATCGTCCGCACCCGGCAAAGGAAGCGAAGCGGTATCAGGTACGGGCCGCACGGGAATTTCTGGAACGGATCGGGGTGATACCATGAGCAAAGTGATGAGCTACAAGGGATACTCGGCCCGGATCGAGTATGACGACGAAGACGCCATCTTCACCGGGCGGATTGCCGGGATTCGGGACGGCGTGGGGTTTCATGCCGATACGGTCGAGGCCCTGCGCGAAGCCTTCCACGACGCTGTGGAGGATTATCTGGAAACCTGCGCCAAGCTTGGAAAGGAGCCGCAGCGGGCGTTCTCCGGCCAGATGATGTTCCGGGTGAATCCCGAAGTTCACCGAAAGGCAACGCTGGCCGCGGAACTGGCAGGCAAAAGCTTGAACCAATGGGCGGAAGAGGTGCTGGGTAAGGCAGCGGGGTAGGGCTGTTTGCCTTGGCATTGCCCGTCGATGACTTTGTTGTTCCTCGCCGGACCCAACCGACGAGGAGACGAGGTCAAGGGATCAGTGATCACCCGTGCTTCACCATCACATGCCGGACCACGGTATAATCCTCCAGCGCGTAGGCTGACATGTCCTTGCCATACCCGCTCTGCTTTAGGCCCCCGTGCGGCATTTCGTTGGTCAGCATGAAATGGGTGTTAATCCAAGTGCAGCCGTAGCGCAGCCGCGCAGCTGTGGCCATTGCGCTGCCGACGTCACGGGTCCAGACCGATGACGCCAGGCCGTAGTCGCTGTCGTTGGCCCAGGCGACGGCGTCGTCCACCTCGCTGAATGGAGTGATGGAGACGACGGGGCCGAAGACTTCGCGCCGGACGATCTCGTCGTCCTGCTTGGCCCCGGCGATCACCGTAGGCCGGTAGTAGAAGCCCTGGTCCATCGCTTCGCCGCCTGTCGTTACCTCGACATGGTTCAACTCTCGCGCGCGGTTCACAAAGCTTGCCACCCGGTCGCGCTGGCGCTGGCTGATCAGCGGGCCGATTTCATTGGTGGCGTCGTCCTCCGCCCCCAGAACGATGGACGACGCCGCCGAGGTGAGGTCCGCGACCAAAGCGTCGTAGACCTTCTTCCCGGCATAGACGCGGCAGGCTGCGGTGCAGTCTTGACCGGCATTGTAAAAGCTGAAGGCGCGCAGGCCTTCGACCACTGCGCTGACATCCGCGTCGTCGAAGACGATGACAGGGGCCTTGCCGCCAAGTTCCAGATGCGTGCGCTTCACGGTCTTGGCCGCAGCGTCCAGCATCTTCTTGCCCGTCGCCACATCCCCGGTCAGGCTGATCATGTCCACACCCGGATGGTTGATGAGATAGCTGCCCACGGTCTGGCCACGCCCGGCGATGACGTTGACCACGCCTTCGGGCAGCACCTCAGCCAGGATGTGCGCCAGTTTCAAAGCGGTCAGCGGGGTCTGCTCGGACGGCTTGAAGACCACCGTGTTGCCCCCGGCGATGGCGGGGCCAAGCTTCCAGGCCATCATCATCAGCGGGTAGTTCCACGGCGCGATGCTGGCCACAACGCCCACCGCATCGCGGCGGATCATGCTGGTGTGGCCGGAAAGGTATTCCCCCGCCACGGTCCCGGTCATGCAGCGCACCGCGCCCGCGAAGTAGCGGAAGCAATCGACAATGGCCGGGATCTCGTCGTTGAGGGCGGCGTTGATCGGCTTGCCGCAGTTCAAGGCCTCCAGCGCCGCGAAAGCATCGGCTTCGGTCTCGATCCGGTCGGCGATCTTCAGGAGCGCCGAGGACCGTTCCGCAGGGGTCGTCCGCGACCAGTTCTCGAACGCCTTCCGCGCAGCTGCGACGGCGCGGTCGACCTGAGCTGTCGAAGCTTCGGGGACCTCAAGGATCAGCGCGCCGGTGCGGGGGTTCAGAATCTGCTCTGGCGCTTCGGTTCCGGCCTCGAAGGCCGAACCGATCAGGAACTGGGTCTGGATGGTCATGGAAGTCTCCCTATTTGCCCATGCCGGCGGTCTCGGAGCCGCCGCGGGTCAGGTAGTAGGCTGCGAGGATGGGGAAGAAGGTGGCCGCGAAGACCACGATGGCGACGACGTTGGTAACGGGGCGCTGCCGGGGGCGGATGAGTTCGTCGAGCATCCAGATCGGCAGGGTCTTGGCCTCGGCCCCCGACCCGGCGGTGAAGATGGTGACGATGACCTCGTCGAAGGACAGGGCAAAGGCCAGCATCCCGCCCGCCAGCAACGCCGAGCCCATGTTCGGCAGAAGGACGTGGCGGAAGGTCTGGAAGGCGTTGGCGCCAAGGTCGGCGGACGCCTCCATGATGCCACCCGATAGGCGGCGCAGGCGGGCGACGGCGTTGTTGTAGACGATGACGATGCAGAAGGTCGCGTGGCCCAGAACGATGGTCCAGACGCTGAACGGAATATCCATGATCCCGAAAGCCGACCGCAGCGCCATGCCGGTGATGACGCCAGGGAGCGCGATGGGCAGCAGGATCAGAAGGCTGATCTGGTCGCGCCCGAAGAAGGCGGTCCTGGTCATCGCGGCGGCGACGAGGGTGCCAAGGACAAGGGCGACACTTGTGGCGATGGTCGCAACCTTCAGCGACAGCCAGAGCGGTGGCCAGATGTCGGGGCGGTCGAACCAAGCAACCGCGAACCACTGGGTGGTCAGGCCGGGGGGCGGGAACTGGAAGCTACGCTCCTCGGTCGTGAAGGCGTACAGAAAGATCAGCAGGATCGGCAGGTGGAGGAACAGAAGCCCGCCAACAGCCGCGGCCTTCAGCGAAAATGGTGCGCGGTCAGAGAGCATCGAAAGCCCCCATGCGGCGGGCGATGCCGAGGTAGACCAGCATGATCAAGATCGGCACCACGGCGAAGGCAGCGGCCAGCGGGATGTTCCCGGCGGTGCCCTGCAACTGGTAGACCGCCATTCCGATGAAGTTGGCCGAATTGCCGATGATCTGGGGGATGATGTAATCGCCCAATGTGAGCGAGAAGGTGAAGATCGACCCGGCGATAATCCCCGGCATGGCGAGGGGCAGGACCACAGTGCGGAAGGTCTGCGCCCGGGTGGCCCCAAGATCGGCCGAGGCCTCCAGCCTCGAATTCGGTACGCGTTCAAGTGCGGCCTGCATCGGCAGGATCATGTAGGGCAGCCAGATGTAGACGAAGACCATGAAGGTGCCGAGGGGTGAAGTGGAGAGCGACGACCCCTCCATCCCCGGAATCGACAAGAGGCCGTCGATGATCCAGGTGGTGTGGGTCTGTTCGGCGGTCCAGCCCAGGATGCCTTCCTTCGCCAGGATCAGCTTCCAGGCGTAGACCTTGACCAGATAGCTGGACCACAAGGGCAGCATCACGCCAAGGTAGAAGGCG
>JANMGI010000445.1:0-1666 GCA_031374565.1 Paracoccaceae bacterium
GCGCAAGCCTCATAGTCGGCGACTGACCATTTGTAGGTCGGGATGCCGGTTTCCTTGGTGAAGGCTGCTGCGGCCTCATCATTTCCGGCGTAGTTTGCCGCAACCGTGTAGCCCGCCGCCCTTAGCGCGACCGAGATTGCCGCCCCAATTCCACGTGACCCGCCCGTCACCAATGCCACTCGTGCCATGTGTCCTCCTCCGGCATGCAGTTGTATTCCTTGAAATACCGTTACCGAAACGAAAGCGGGCGCGCAAGATTATTGCGCGCCCGCATGCGGTTTCTGAGTGGAAAAGGGTCAGCCGCGTTCCAGGCACATGGCCACACCCATGCCGCCTCCGATGCACAGCGTCGCAAGGCCCTTCTTCGCCCCGCGGCGGCCCATCTCGAACAGCAGCGTGTTCAGGATGCGTGCGCCCGAAGCGCCAATCGGGTGGCCGATGGCAATCGCGCCGCCGTTCACGTTCACGATCGCCGGGTCCCAGCCCATGTCCTTGTTCACGGCGCAGGCCTGCGCGGCGAAAGCCTCGTTCGCTTCGACAAGGTCAAGATCGCCGACCTTCCAGCCCGCCTTGGTCAGCGCCTTGCGCGACGCGTGGATCGGTCCGACACCCATGATCGCCGGGTCAAGCCCGGCGGTTGCGTAGCTGGCGATCCGTGCCAGCGGCGTCAGGCCGCGCTTTGCCGCGTCTTCTGCTGTCATCAGCACCACTGCCGCCGCACCATCGTTCAGGCCGCTGGCGTTCGCCGCCGTGACTGACCCATCTTTCACGAAGGCCGGGCGCAGCTTCTGCATGCTCTCCAACGTGGCACCGTGGCGAATGTATTCGTCCTGCTCCACCAGAATGTCGCCCTTGCGGGTCTTCACGGTGAAGCCGATGATCTCGTCCTTGAACTTGCCCGCCTTCTGCGCCGCTTCGGCCTTCAACTGGCTGGCGAGCGCAAATTCATCCTGCATGTCGCGGGAAATCTGCCACTGATTGGCAACGTTTTCCGCCGTCTGGCCCATGTGATAGCCGTTGAAGGCGTCCCAAAGCCCGTCCCTGATCATGCTGTCGATGAAGTTGAGGTCGCCCATCTTTTGCCCTGCGCGCAGATGCGCGACAAGGGGGCTGAGGGACATCGATTCCTGCCCGCCCGCGACGATGATCTTCGCATCGCCCAGCTGGACATGCTGCGCGCCCAGCGCCACCGCCCGCAGGCCTGACCCGCAGACCTGGTTGAGCGACCAGGCACTCGCCTCTTTCGCAAGCCCCGCCTTGATATGCGCCTGCCGTGCCGGGTTCTGGCCCTGACCCGCGGTCAGCACCTGACCCAGGATCGTCTCTTCGACCTCAGCCTTGTCGATGCCCGCGCGGGCAACGACGGCCTCGATCACGGCGGCACCCAGGTCATGCGCCGGGGTGCTGGCGAATGCGCCGTTGAAGCTGCCAACGGCGGTGCGGCCCGCCGACACGATTACGACATTGGTCATTTCCGGGTCCTCTTCCTAAGCGCCCATGCTGCAAGGCTGTGGCACGAGGGGCTCGCGCCGCAGTGCCATTGGCCTAAGGACATCTTGCTGCAAGTGCAAGAACGATGGCGCTTGGCAACAGAGCTCAGCGGGGTCACGCCAGAGGCAAGTGGTGCTGGACTGGCGCAGACCCACGGAAAGCATCGGCGCTGAAC
>JANMGI010000463.1:0-14669 GCA_031374565.1 Paracoccaceae bacterium
CAGATCAAGCCCTGCGGGCCTGCGTTCTGTGGCGTGCTGATCAAGGCCTTCGACAGTGAGGGCAAAGAGATCGACAGCCCGAACATCGGCCGCAAGATCGTGGCTGACATGGTCGCCTACCCGGACGGGCTTTACGACGACGGCACGATCTATTCGCCGGACCGCGACAAGACCTACAACGGCGACATGACCCTGTCGGGCAACAACCTTTCGGTGCGGGGCTGCGTCTTGGGCATCTGCCGCGACGGGGGCACCTGGAAGCGGGTGAAGTAACCGCAGGCTTCGGGTCGCCTTTGCCCCTTTGTTGGGGCATCAAGTCCGGATGAAAATGATCGACTGGATACTTCTTTGGACCCTCTCCCTGCTCTGGGGAGGGTCCTTTCTGTTCAACGAACTGGCCTTGGCGGGGTTGCCTGCGCTGACCATCGTCTGGGGGCGGGTCGGGTTGGCGGCGGCGCTGCTGGCGCTGGTGGTGCGGCTGTCGGGGCAGGGGGTGGCACCGCGGCGGGTGTGGCCTGCGCTGGCGGTGATGGGGGTTTTGAACAACCTGGTGCCGTTCACGCTGTTCGTGTTGGCGCAGGGGCAGATCACCGGGGGGCTTGCGTCGGTGCTGAACGCAACGACGCCCTTGTTCACCGTGCTTGTCGCGCATGTGGCGACGGTGGATGAGCGCCTGACCCCGGTGAAGGCCGCGGGGGTGGGCTTAGGGTTCGCGGGCGTTCTGGCGATGATGGCGGGCGAGGACCTGAGGGGCGAGGGGTTGGCGATGCTGGCCTGCCTGGGGGCGGCGTTGTCTTACGGGCTGGCGGGGGTCTGGGGACGCAGGTTCCGGGCGGCGGGGGTGACTCCCTTGCAGACGGCGGCGGGGATGCTGACATGCAGTGCGGTGCTGCTGGCGCCGGTCTGGCTGGCGGTGGACCGGCCCTGGACATTGGGCTGGCCGGGGGCAGTGCCGGTCGCGGCGGTGGTGGCCTTGGCCTCGCTGTCGACGGCGCTGGCCTATCTGATCTTCTTTCGGATCCTTGGTCGCGCGGGGGCGACGGCGATCTCCTTGGTCACCTTCCTTATCCCGTTCAGCGCTGCGGGCCTTGGCTGGCTGGTGCTGGGAGAGCGGCTGGAGCTGCGGCACTTCGTTGGGCTGGGAATGATCCTGGGCGGGTTGGCGCTGACCCTGCGGGCGAAGCGTTAGCCGAAGCCCCGGCTTAACCGAAAATCGACCAGCCGGTGCGGCGGGCGAGCATCTCCAGCGCCTCGGTGCCAAGCTGGGAGTTGCCTTGGGCATTCAGGCCGGGGGACCAGACGGCAATGCTCGCGCGACCGGGGGCGATGGCAAGGATTCCGCCGCCGACGCCGGATTTGCCGGGCAGGCCGACGCGGAAGGCAAATTCGCCGGACCCGTCATAATGGCCGCAGGTCAGCATCAGGGCGTTGATGCGGCGCACGCGTTCGGGGGCGATGAGGCGCTGGAAACCCGAAAGGAAGCGCCCGGCGCGGGCAAGCTGGTCCACGCTCATCGCGATGGCGCATTGGTGGAAATAGGCGCCGAGGACCAGGTCGGGCGGGTTGGTCAGGTTGCCCTGCGCCTTCAGGAAATGCGCGAGGGCAAAGTTGCGGTGGCCGGTTTCGGTTTCGGACTTGGCGACGGCGCGGTCGATGTGGATGTCCTCGTCCCCGGCGGCGGTGCGCAGGAACGTCAGAAGCTCGGCCAGGTATTCGCGCGGGGGGCGACGGCCAAGGGCTGCGTCGGTGGTGACAATGGCGCCCGCGTTGACGAAGGGGTTCCTCGGGATGCCCTGTTCGCTTTCGAGCTGAAGGATCGAGTTGAACGCAAGGCCCGAGGGTTCGCGCCGCACGCGGGTCCAAAGCTGGTCGCCAAGGCGACCAAGTGCTACGGCAAGGCCGAAGACCTTGGAGACCGACTGTATCGAGAAGGGCACTGCACTGTCGCCGGTGGAATGCTGCGTGCCGTCGGGCAGGCAGACCGACATTCCGAATTGGGCAGGGTCGATGGCGGCAAGCTCGGGGATGTAATCTGCGACCCGACCCCGGTCGGTGCGCGTGGCCATCTCGGCGGCGATCTCGGCCAGGTGGTCGGCTATCGTCACGGGGTCCAGCGCAGGAAGTTGGCGATCAGGCGCAGGCCCGCGGCCTGGCTTTTCTCGGGGTGGAACTGGGTCCCGACAATGGTGTCCCGGCCAACGATGGCGGTGATCGGGGTGCCGTAGTCGCAGAATGCCAGCCGGTGGGCGGGGTCCGCGACGCGAAAGTGGTAGGAGTGGACAAAATAGGCGTGATCGCCGGTCTGGATGCCGTCGAGAACAGGATGCGCGCTTTCGACGACAATGTCGTTCCAGCCCATGTGCGGCACCTTCAGCGCGCGGTCGGCGGGGTCGATCTTCACCACGTCACCGGGAATCCAGCCGAAACCTTCGGTCAGGCGGTATTCGTGGCCACGCGAGGCGAGCATCTGCATGCCAACACAAATGCCAAGGAAGGGACGCGCGCGGTGGATGACAGCCTCTTCGATGGCCTCGAATAGCCCGCCGTAAGACCCCAAGGCTGAGCGGCAGGCCGGGAAGGCACCGTCGCCGGGCAGGACGATGCGGTCGGCGCGGGCGACATCCTCTGGTCGGGAAGAGACGAGGATGCTGCCGCCGTTACCTTCCAATGCCATGCGCTGGAAGGCTTTCTCAGCGGAGTGCAGGTTTCCGGAATCGTAGTCGACGAGGACGGTGAGCATGGTTTTATCCGGTGCGCGGGCAGAGAGGTGGGAGCCTCCGGCGGGGATATTTTGGCCAATATGAAAGGCTAGAGCGCGCCTTTGGTCGTGGGAAGCGCATCGCCAAGGCGGGGGTCGGGTTCCACTGCCTCACGTAGGGCGCGGGCGACGGATTTGAAGGCGGCCTCGGCGATGTGGTGGCTGTTGAAACCGTGGGTCTTGTCCACGTGCAGGGTGATCCCGCCGTGGGTGGAAAGGGCCTGGAAGAATTCGCGCACGAGTTCGGTATCGAAGGTTCCGATCTTCGGGGTGGGCATGTCCACGGTCCAGATCAGGTAGGGCCGCGCCGACAGGTCCAGCGCGGTGGCGATCTGGGCGTCGTCCATCGCGAGGCGGAAGTGGCCGTAGCGCCGGATGCCGCGCTTGTCGCCCAGGGCCTGCGACAGGGCCTGGCCGAGCGCGATGCCGACGTCTTCGACGGTGTGGTGGTCGTCGATGTGCAGGTCACCCGTGGCCTGGATGATCAGGTCGATCAGGCTGTGGCGGGCCAGTTGGTCCAGCATGTGGTCAAAAAAGCCGATGCCGGTCTGGCAATCATGCTGCCCGGTGCCGTCAAGGTTGACGGTCACCGAGATGTCGGTCTCGGCGGTCTTGCGGATGACGGTGGCCGTGCGCATGGGCGATCCCCTTGGTGACGCGCGCCTTATAGGGCCGGGGCGGCGCAAGGGGAAGTCGGTTCAGGGGATCAGCCTGCGGATGGCAAGCCAGCTGAGCAACGCCATCACACCGGCGGTGGCAAGGGTCAAAGGCAGGCCGCCGATCTGATAGCTTAGCCCGGACAGAAGCGTTCCGATCAAGCGACCGGCAGCGTTGGCCATGTAGTAAAAGCCCACGTCCCGGGTGATGCGGTCCGCGTCTGCGAAGGCGAGGATCAGGTAGGAATGGACCGACGAGTTGACCGCGAAGACATAGCCGAAGGCGAGGAGGCCCAGGATCAGAGCCGTGGTCAGCCAGACGGCCGGCGCGCCCGCCATGAGGGCGGCTGCGGCAAGGGCGAAGGGGATCGGGACGAGAAGGCCTGCCCAGCGAACGGCTTTGGCGGTGGTCTGCGCTGGCGTCTGGTCCTTGCCGCCCAGAAGTCGCGGGGCTGCGGCCTGAACCGCGCCGTAAGCGATGATCCAGAGCGCCATAAAGCCGCCGACGAGGAAGAAGGCCTCACGCCGGCCCTCGGCGGTGCCGTCGGAGAGGGCTGCCTGGAAGTAGACGGGAATGCCGACGACGAACCAGACGTCGCGGGCCCCGAAGAGGAAAAGGCGGGCAAGGGAAAGCCGGTTGACACGGGGGTCTTTTGAACGCCAGCCCGACCAGGCGTCGTCGGCCTTCATCCGGCCGGGCAGACCTGCGGGCAGGAAGACGACCACGGCGGCAAGAATCAGGGCCAGGATGGCGGCCATGCCCCAGACGGCGGGTCTGAACCCTGCGGTGGCAAGCAGGACGGCGCCAAGGAAGAAGCCCGCGCCCTTCACCGCGTTTTTCGAGCCGGTCAGCAGGGCGACCCAGCGGAAAAGCCCGCCGCCTTCGGTTGGGGCGAGGAGTTTCACGGCGGATTTCGAGGACATCTTGGCAAGGTCCTTGGCCACGCCGGACACACCCTGGACGGCCATGACGAAGGTGACGGAAGCCGGAATGCTCCAGGCTGGGTCAAGTTGTGCCAAAGCGGCGAGGGCGGCGATCTGCAGGGCGAGGCCCGCGTAAAGCGTGGCGGCCAGGCCGAAGCGGGCGGCAAGCCAGCCCGCAGCAAGGTTGGTCGCGATGCCCGCGACCTCGTACAAAAGGAACAGCCAGGCAAGCTGGATCGGGGTGAAGCCAAGACCGTTGAAGTGGAGGAGCACCAGCATGCGCAGCGCGCCGTCGGACAGCATGAAGGCCCAGTAGGCGGCGGTGACGGCGGCGTAAGCGCGGATCGGTTTGGCAGGGGTCATCGGGTGTGCTTTGCGGCTGACGTTGAGCCGGGGGGCCTTCTGCCCCCCGAACCCCCCGAGGATACGTTCGGACAGGTGAAACGGGTCAGAGGCTTTTCGCGACCATCCGGGTGATGTCGGCGAGACGGCAGGCATAGCCCCATTCGTTGTCGTACCAGGCGTAGATCTTCACCTGCGTGCCGCCCGTCACCATCGTCGATTGCGCGTCGATGATGGCGGAGCGGGGGTCGTTGATGAAGTCGGAGGAGACGAGGGGGCGCGTCTCGTAGCCGAGGATGCCCTTGAGCGGCCCTTCGGCGGCGGTCTGGAGGAGGGCATTGACCGCTTTGGCGGTGGTGGAGCGTTCGACCTCGAAGACGCAATCGGTCAGCGAGGCGTTGAGGAGGGGGACGCGGATGGCGTGGCCGTTCAGGCGGCCCTTCAGGTCGGGGTAGATCAGGGCGATCGCGGTCGCGCTGCCGGTGGTGGTGGGGATCAGGTTGAGAAGGGCCGAACGCGCGCGGCGCATGTCCTTGGCGGGGCGGTCGACGATGGTCTGGGTGTTGGTGACATCGTGAATGGTAGTTATCGAGCCGTGGCGGATGCCAAGCGCCTCGTGGATCACCTTCACAACCGGGGCAAGGCAGTTAGTGGTGCAGGAAGCGGCGGTGATCAACGCTTGGCGGCCGTCGTAGAGGTGGTGGTTCACCCCATAGACCAGGTTCAGCGCGCCGCCGTCCTTGACCGGGGCAGAGACCACGACCTTCTTGACGGCGGCGGCGTAATAGGGCGCGACTTTTGCGGCGCTCTTGAAGACGCCGGTGCAGTCGATCATCAGATCGACGCCGAGGTCCGCCAGGGGCAGCGCCTCGATGGTTTTTTCGTGCGACAGGCGGATCGTCTTGCCGTTGAGGACCAGCGCATCCGACTGATGATTGACCGGGGTGCACCAGCGGCCATGGACCGAGTCGAATTCCATCAGGAGCGCGTGTTGCTCGGCATCGCCCACGGGGTCATTCAAGAGGACGATCTCGCCCCCCGCCCCGCCGTCGATCAAGTTGCGCAGGACCAGCTTTCCGATGCGGCCGAGGCCGTTCAAAGCGATGTGGGGCATGGGATCAGGCCTTTGCTTCGGAATCAGTGCCGATGGCGTCGACCCGGGATTGCAGGGAAAGGCGGCTGAGCGCGTCGAAGGGTAACTCGACAAAAGCCATGATGCGACGGCGAAGGGCTGCATAGGTCTGGGCGAAGACCAGCGCCTTTTCGGCATCGGTGCCGGTGGCCTTCACCGGGTCGGGCAGGCCCCAGTGGCCGGTGATCGGCTGGCCGGGCCAGGGCGGGCATTCCTCGGCTGCCGAGGTGTCGCAGACGGTGAAGACGAAATCCATCACGATGGAACCGGGCTGCTGGAATTCCGTGACGTGTTTGGCGCGCAGGGTGCTGATGTCGTGGCCGTTGCGTTGCAGGACCTGAAGGGCGAAGGGGTTGAGGTCGGTGTTGGGACGTATGCCTGCCGAGAAGGCCTGAAACTTGCCCCGGCCAAGGTCACGAAGCAGCGCTTCGGCGAAAATCGAGCGGGCGGAATTGCCCGAGCAGATGAAGAGCACGTCAAAGTCGGTGTCTTGCATGGCGGCGTCCTTTCCGGTGGCAATCAATGGTGAGATGAGGTCGGGCCGGGCGCGACCCACATCGAGAGCGAGGTAGCCGATCAGCCCCTCGGCGGTGTCGAGACTGGCAGCATAGTAAAGCGACCGGCCATCCCGGGTGACGGTGACAAGACCCGAGGCGGTCAGGTCGGCAAGATGGTGCGACAGCGTGTTCTGCTTCAGGCGCAGCGCCTGGGCGATCTCGGTCGGGCGCGCGCCTTGCGGGGCAAAGCGCATCAGAAGGCGGAATACAGCCAGCCGGTCGGGGTGGCCGAGCGTTGAAAAGAGGTGGGCCGCGGTCTGGATATCCATACTTCCACGTTTCAGGAAATATGGCCTGATAGTCCAGTGAAGTTTTGATGACAGCTGGCTGACACTATATATACTATGCAGCGCTTTCAGAGGCACAACCTGAAGCAGTGTGTTGGCTGGCCTGATCCGCCTTGGGTCGCAATCGCCCGCAGTTGCGCCGCAGCACGTTGCAATTTCAGTTCAAATTCGTATCCCATTTGCCAGATTCTTGGCTTAATATGGCCCAGACTTACCGCAAGACATTCTCAAGGGTCGGGACGACGCAGTCCGGGCGAAATTTGGAGTTCCTTCAGGTCATGCCTGAGATTTTTCCGGTTCTGCTGTGCGGCGGATCAGGCACCCGCCTGTGGCCCGTTTCGCGCAAAAGCTTTCCCAAGCAGTTCGTGCCATTGGCCGGGCAGGGGACGCTGTTTCAGGCCGCAGCAAGCCGGATGCTTGGGGCTAAGGGTGTGGCAAGCCCGCTGGTGATCACCAGTTCGGATTTCCGCTTCATCGTCGCCGAACAGCTTGCCGCCGAGGGGATCCGTCCCGGAGCGATCCTGATCGAGCCTGCGGCGCGCAACACCGGCCCGGCGATTCTGGCGGCGGCGGTCTACCTTGCGGCGCAAACGCCTGACGCTCTGCTTCTGGTGATGCCGACCGATCACAGCATTCCTGACGTTGATGCCTTCCGGTCGGCGGTTGCTGCCGGGGCCGCGCGGGCGGCTGCGGGGAACATAGTGACATTCGGTGTCCGGCCCGACCGTCCGGAAACCGGCTATGGCTGGATCGAATTACAGACAGCCCCGGTCGATGGCGAGGCCCAGCCGGTGCAGCGCTTTGTGGAAAAGCCGCCGCTGGACCGCGCCGAAGCGATGCTGGCCGAAGGGCGCTATCTGTGGAATGCGGGGATATTCCTTGCCTCGGCTTCGGTGCTTGTGGCGGCCTTTGCCGAACATGCGCCCGAACTGGTCTCTCCGGTCAACGAAGCGGTGGCAGGCGCGCGGAAGGACCTGGATTTCCTGCGTCTGGCCGAGGGGCCCTGGGCCGATGCGCGCGACATCTCGGTCGATTTCGCGGTGATGGAAAAGGCGCAGAACATCGAAGTGGTTCCGCTTGGGGCCGCATGGTCCGATCTGGGCGACTGGAACGCTGTCTGGCGTGAAAACGGCGGGTCTGGCACAGGAACGGTCGCGCAGGGCGCGGTGACGATGATCGACTGCGAGGGCAGCCTTTTGCGGTCGGATGTCGTGGGCCAGCATGTCGTGGGCATCGGGCTGACCGACCTTGTCGTCGTGGCGATGCCGGATGCGGTCCTGGTCGCTGACCGTTCGCGCAGTCAGGACGTGAAGCTGGCGGTGGCGCAGATGAAGGCGCGGTCCGTCCGGCAGGCCGAGGTTTTCCCGCGCGATCACCGGCCTTGGGGCTGGTTCGAGACGCTGGCCTTGGCCGACCGCTTTCAGGTCAAGCGGATCGTGGTCAAGCCGGGGGCGGCGCTAAGTCTGCAAAGCCACATCCACCGGGCGGAACACTGGATCGTGGTCTCGGGCACCGCGCAGGTGACGGTGGGCGACGAGGTCAAGCTTTTAAGCGAAAACCAGTCGGTCTATGTGCCACTGGGCGCCATCCACCGGCTGGCCAACCCCGGAAAAGTGCCGGTCGTGCTGATCGAGGTGCAGACCGGGGCCTATCTGGGCGAGGATGACATCATCCGCTACGAAGACATCTATGCGCGCGGCGATGAAAAAGGCCCGGCACGGTAATGGCTGCTGCGGTGATCCCGGACATCCTTGACGGCCTTGCCATTGTCATGGCGCATCCCGACGATGAGATCCTGTGGGCCGGCTCTGCCTTGCGGGCGGCGGAACGCATCGTACTGGTCTTCGGCGAGCTGAAGTGTGGGCCGGAGCTGACCGCAGGGCGACGCGACGCGATGGCGGCTTTCCCGCTGCCGACGCTGGACTGGCTGGAGATGGTCGAGGCCGGGACCTTTGACAGCGCCTCGTGGCGGCACCCGCGCGAAACGGACTACGGGCTTTACCCGCACCGGACTTTGCGGGTGATGCCAAGTTTCGATCCCAACCGCTACCGGGCCCAGTTCGGCGAGATGCGGGACCGGCTGCGCGGCAGTCTGGCGGGCAAGCGCAATGTCATCGCGCATGGTCCCTGGGGCGAATACGGTCACGAAGATCATGTTCAGGTGTTCCGCGCTGTGGCCAGTCTGGCCGGTGAAATGGGGTTCACGCTGTGGGTCCCAGCCTATTGGGCGCCAAAGTCCGAAATGCTGATGCGGCGCAACCTGCGCTTCTTCGGGCGTCCGACGCCACCGATGCCGATCGACAAGACCCTGGTGGAGGACATCAGCCAGATCTACAAGCGGACCCGGACCTGGACCTGGTTTGATAGCTATGTCTGGCCCGACACCGAACGTTTCCTGCCCTATGTGCCGAAGGGTGTTGCGGTAGGGGATGGGGCGAAGGTCGAGGACCTGCAACGGATCGTGTTTCCCGCCGACTATGAGCCGACGCGCCGGTCACAGCTGACATGGAAGCGCGAGGCGGTGCGCCGGTTCCTCAGCTGGAGGAACGCGCGCCAAGTGACCTAGGCGCGCAAGTGGGAAAGCTTTCATGAACACCACGCTGACCTGCGCCTTCACCCAGTGGCATCCGGGTCTGGGTGACAACAACGTCATGGGCTGGCTGACGGTGGTGGTCTACCTGTCGGCGGCCTTTGCTTCGGCCCGGGTGGCGGGGGGGCTTGCGGGGCAAGTCGGACCGGCACGGCGCGAGCGTGGGTTCTGGTGGATTGCGGCCGGGATCATGCTGTTTCTGGCGGTGAACAAGCAGTTGGACCTGCAGACTCTGTTCACGCTGATCGGTCGCTGCCATGCGCAGCTTTCAGGGTGGTATGACATCAGACGGATCGTGCAGCGCGATTTTATTCTGGGGATTGCAGGCGTCGGGATCCTGGCGCTTGGGGGGCTGGCGTTTCTATTGCGCGGTATCCTGGGCCGGATCTGGCTGGCATTGCTGGGGCTGATGTTCGTCTGCCTGTTCGTGCTGGTCCGGGCCGCCAGTTTTCACCACATGGATGTGCTTCTGGGCACCTGGGTGATGGGCATCAAGATGAACTGGATTCTGGAACTGCCGGGCCCGACCTTGGTCGCGCTTGTGGCCTTGCGCCGCGCCCGCGCCGTCAGACAGAGCTGAGTTTCAACGGTCACGATTCGGGATTGGTTCCCTTGGCGGGCAAGTTGTGCCGACTTTCGCAGCATCCACGGGCCGAACGTGGTGAACGGGACACTTTAACGGAAAATTCACCGTTTCGAAATTTCGCATAATTTCGTGCTTAGAATGAGTGACACATTCTCGTGTCGGGCATGGTTAACCCAAGGTCAATTTGTGTTCGCGTTAGGACAGACTTCGGCGGACCGTTAAAAATCGAAGAAAATCATCGTTGTGCTTCGAAGGCAGTCCCGAGGGCTGTCCAAACCCGCCAAAGGAAAGCCATGATTGGCTTCGCATGGCTGTCCCCAAAGGCGATCTCGGACACAACCAGAGCGTGTAACTGACTGAAAGTAGCCACTTTCTGTGCGTTCTGTCACTTAGGGGCGCATTGCAGCGCGGCTCTGCAAATGCTAGAAGAATTGTGTGGATCGAAGTGTAACGAGTGCGACAGTTTATTGCGGGCGGGCTGGATAAAGCCGTGGCCGAGAAATTTCGCTTAGCGATTAGCACCCTTGCGGAGGCGTTGTAGATGGACGTTCGTTCTGGAATAGACGAGCATGATTTCGAACGGCCGTCCGCAACCCAAAGCCCGGGTTGGGTGCGTGCGCGGAAAGAACCGCTTTACCGTAGAATTCTCAAGCGCTGGATGGACGTCGGCTTCGTGTTGATGGCTGCTCCGTTCATCTTGCCGGTCATGCTTGTGCTGATCGGCGTGCTGAAAGTAACCGGTCACTCCCCCTTCTTTACGCAAGATCGCGTGGGCCAGGGCGGCCGGACCTTCAAGCTGTGGAAGCTGCGCACGATGGTGCCGGACGCTGACGCCAAGCTGAGGGCTTACCTGCAAGCGGATGATGCGGCACGGCAGGAATGGGAAGCGTTCCAGAAGCTGTCCTGCGATCCGCGGATCACGGACTTCGGGCAGTTCCTTCGGAAGTCCTCGTTGGACGAGCTGCCGCAGCTGTGGAACGTTCTGGTCGGTGACATGAGCCTTGTTGGGCCGCGTCCGATGATGGTCGATCAGCAAGAGTTGTATCCGGGCAACGCCTACTACGCTCTGCGTCCGGGTCTGACCGGGACGTGGCAGATTTCGGATCGCAACCTGTCAACCTTTGCCCAGCGCGCCGATTTCGACGCCGAGTATGAGCGCAACTTGTCGTTCCTCAGGGATTTGAAGATCCTGATGGCGACGGTGGGTGTGGTCTTGCGGGCGACTGGGAAGTGACCATCTGACCGGACGGGGAATCGGGCGGGTTCTGCCTGATCCAGCCGACAAGCGCCACGCCTGGCAGAAGGATGAACGTGCCAGCCAGCGGATAGGCCAGCAAAACGGCCCAAATCGGGAAATCGTAGGCAAAAAGGACCACTGAAACGCTGGTTGCGCCAAACATCGCGATCAGAACCAGCCCCAATGCCATTCAAGTCTCCTAGGTCGGAGCAATTTTCGTTAGAAATCAGATCCCCGTCTGGATGTAGCTTAGGCGTCTCGGGTCAACGCGTCGAGATAGAAGAGTGAATGATCTTTTCAACGGACATGCTTCGTTCGGCGAATGGCGAAACTTGGCCGACGTCTACCACCGTCTGGTATCAAATTTCGCCGATACACGGTTCACGCCGACCTTGCAGTTGACAAGGGCCCCGTCAGTGCAGAGGCCGCAGCAGCTGGCCATCCTGCGTCAGGTGCGAGGCACGGATGCTGCACAGCGTCGCGGTCAAAAGAAGTGTCAGACCGCAGACGAGCGCGTACGTCACGAGCGCGATCACGGTTGGCGCGGAAAAGACGATCATTGTCGCCGAAGCCACCGTTCCAACCGCTGCGGACACGAGAACCATTCCTGCGAACATGTGTATCCACCCCCACTTGCTTTACCACTTCAGATTGCGGGTCCCGCATGGCAAGATTGTGGCCGTGCTTGGGTGAATCTGCGTCAGGTTGTATGGCCCGCCGGGCGTGGCAGAACGGACACAGGTGACGCAAATGGGGCGGCTTTTCCGGAGAAGCGGGGCTTGAGCGCAGATCAACCTTCAGTTGAAGCGGAAGCTTCATTTCGCTGGAGATTTGGTAACATATTGGTAGTCATGATTTTTCTTGATGAAAGTGTCACAAGAGCCGGCAACCTTTCCGGACGGTTCCACGCCGTCTGGCGGACGACCCTGATTGCTGCGGCAATATGGCGCAAGCCGGGCATAAGGCTTCAGCCACCGATCACGGATGCGAACGCAGATTGCCTTTCTTTTGTCATGCCGCAGCAGCATGGTAGGCCCGTCGCAGCCGGTGAGGACGACCGTTGATCAAGACCTATCAGAAGCTTTTCATGCTGTTTGATGCGGTGGAACGGCGTCGGTTCTGGCTGCTGACCGGCGTCATGCTGCTGGTCGCGGCGGCCGAAATCGCTGGCATTTCGGCCGTCCTGATGCTGCTGAACGTGCTGGCCGCTCCCGAAGTGATCAAGACCAATGGGGTGCTGTCGTCCGTTTATTCCCGGCTTGGCTTTGAAAGCGTTTTCCAGTTCGAGATTGCATTGGCCGTCACCGTTCTTTTCGTCGTGATGGCGGGGCTGGCGGTGAAAGCTGTCGGGACCTATGCGACGATCCGGTTTTCGACGATGCGGGGCTATACCGTGTCGACCCGGCTTCTGTCGGCCTATCTAAGCCAGCCCTATGCATGGTTCTTGCAACGCAACAGCGCGGAACTTGGCAAGAACGTCCTGAACGAAGTCGATGGTCTGGTGCAGAGGGTTATCTTGCCTGCGCTGCGGTTGGTGTCGAACGGCCTTCTGGTCGCGGCGATTCTGGCCTTCCTGATGTTTGTCGATCCGCTGGTGACGCTGTTTTCGGGCGGTGTGCTGGGGCTGGGATATGGGCTGATCTACCTGAAATTCCGCGGACGGCTGCACCGGCTGGGTCAGACGATGATGGACGCCTTCGAGAACCGCTTTCTGATCGCGCAAGAGGCGACGGGGGGAATCAAGGACGTCAAGGTGTTGGGTCTGGAAGCGAGCTACGTCAAAACCTATTCGGTCGCAGCCCGCACGGCGGCGCAGTCAGGTGCGACGATGGGGGTGATGTCGGAACTGCCGCGCTTCGTGCTGGAAGCGATCACCTTCGGCACCATGCTGGCGCTGATCCTGCTGATGCTGGTGAAAAGCGGCGGCAATGTCACCGAGATCGTCCCGACGCTGGGCGTGATCGCCTTCTCGACCATGCGGCTTTTGCCGTCTTTGCAGCAGATATACCATTCACTGGTGTCGATCCGCGGGGCTTCGGCGATCCTGGATACCATCGTGACCGACATCACTTCGACCCCGGCCTTGCCAATTGCCGAGGCGCACGCTGGCGAAACGCTGACGTTGGAGCGGTCGCTGGAACTGTCGAACGTCAGTTTCGCCTATGCCTTGGCCGAGCGTCCGACCCTGCGCGGGGTGGATCTGGTGATCCCGGCGCGGACCACGGTTGGCATTGTGGGCGGGACGGGGGCCGGAAAGACCACGCTCGTCGATCTGATCCTGGGGTTGCTGACACCGGACGACGGGGTGATCCGGGTCGATGGCACGGCCGTCACGCGCGACAACCTGCGCGCCTGGCAGAACACGCTGGGGTATGTGCCGCAGTCGATCTACCTGACCGACGAAACCATTGCCTCGAACATCGCCTTTGGGGTGCCGAAGGACCAGATCGACATGGTCGCGGTCGAGCGGGCGGCGCGGATCGCGGCACTGCATGACTTTGTGCTGTCCGATCTGCCGCAGGGGTATGACACCTTCGTGGGCGAGCGGGGGGTGCGGCTTTCGGGCGGGCAACGCCAGCGTATCGGCATTGCGCGGGCGCTTTACCGCGATCCAACACTGTTGATCATGGACGAGGCGACTTCGGCCCTGGACAACATCACGGAACGGGTGGTGATGGAGGCGGTGCAGCGTATCCGCGCCGACAAGACGATCATCCTGATCGCGCACCGTTTGTCGACGGTGAAGACCTGCGACACGATCTTCCTGATGGACCGTGGCCGCCTGATGGCACAGGGCAGCTACGACGAGCTTCTTGCCGGAAACGAAGAGTTCCGGCGCATGGTTGCAGGCGGGGTGGAGGACACCCATGCCACGTTGTAACCCCGATTTTCCCGAAGCCGGACCCGTTTTGCGGCCGGCGCTTGCAAGACTGAGAGGCTGATTATGTCCGTGACAACCCTACCCATTGATCCAACAACTCTGCTGATCGCCGCCGATGAGGCGCGCGCGTTCGGCAAGGCGGCGGCCGCTGACTACCAGCAGAGCAAGCCCTATCCCTACGGCAGCTTCGACAACTTCATGCCGCCGGCTATTCTGGACAAGGTGCACGAAGAGCTTCGCGTTTTGCCGGAGGCTGAAAGCTTTTTCACCCGCCCGCAAGAAAAGCTGAAGTCGGCCTACATGCCTGAACGGCTTGGGCCTTACACCCGGTCGTTGTTCCATTCGCTGAACTCGAAGGCGTTCCTGGGGTTCCTGGAAGAGATGACCGGCATTGAAGGCCTGATCCCCGACCCTTACTTCGCGGGTGGCGGCATTCATGTGGTGTCGAACGGGGGCCATCTCGATATCCACGCCGACTTCAACCACCACGGCAAGCTGAACCTGGAACGGCGGCTGAACGTACTGATCTACCTGAACAAGGACTGGAAGGAAGAATACGGCGGGTCGTTCGAGATCTGGAATGACGATATGACGGCCAAGGTTGCAAGCTTTGTCCCAGTTTTCAACCGGATGTGCTGCTTCAACACCGGGTCGACCACCTGGCATGGCAACCCCGAGCCGGTGAACCATCCGGGCAAAGAGCCCCGGATGTCGATTGC
>JANMGI010000480.1:0-2221 GCA_031374565.1 Paracoccaceae bacterium
GATGGGAGCGGCGGGTTGGGACTATGTCCGCGCCGATGCGCTGCCCTGTGAAGAACGGGTTGGCTTCACTGGAACAAAGACGACTTTCCAGAACGTGCTGGTGTTCCGCCGGGTCGTTGAAAGCTTGTCCGCGGACCTTCCTGTTGCACGGTTGCTGCTGCAAGAACCCCTTGCGGCCACCCCACGCCTTGGTCCTGCCGACACGCCCGTCCCCGGAAATGCGCCCGCCATCGGTTCCGCGAAATCCGGTCTCGCGGCTGAGTGATCAGCCCGCGGCCTTCACGGCAAGCGGCAGGGTTTGCTCAAGGATATCAAGCGTCAGATCATCGCCCAGGCTGACGCGGATGCAGCGGTCCAGGGGCGCTACGCCGGGCATCCGGATGAAAACGCCCAGCCTGCCAAGCTCGGTCAGGATGCTGCGCGCAAAGGTACCGTCGCGGCCGCAATCGAACGTGACGAAGTTGGTGGCCGAGGGCAGGGGCACAAACCCCTGCGCCGCCCCAATCAGCGACAGCCGCGCGCGCGCCGCAACTGTCCGTTGTTGCACGCTTTTCAGCCACTCCTGATCCGCCAGCGCTGCCAGCGCCCCGGCTTGCGAGATGCGGCTCATCCCGAAATGGTCGCGCATCTTGTCGAAGGCCAGTGCCAGGTCGGGATTGGTGATCGCATAGCCGACCCGCGCCCCGGCTAGCCCGTAACCCTTTGAAAACGTGCGTAGCCTGATGACTTGCGGATGGTCGGCGGGAATGTTTGGCACCGTTCCCGGTGGGGCAAGATCGGCATAGGCCTCATCAAGGATCAAGAGCGTCTGTTGGGGCAGGTTTGCCACCATGTCCTCGATCACGAAAGCCGGGTGATGGCTGCCCATCGGGTTGTCCGGATTGGCGAGGTAAAGCAGTTTCGCGCCGATAGATTTTGCTTCTGCAACAAGGGCTTCCGGGTCTTCATGGTCTCCTTTGTAGGGCACGCGGTTTAGCAACCCGCCATTTCCAGCCACATGAAAATCGAACGTCGGATAGGCCCCAAGGCTGGTCACCACAGGCGTCCCGGCTTCCAGCGTCAGACGGCAGATCAGGCCCAGCAAACCGTCGATCCCAGGCCCTACGGCAATATGCGCGGGCGTCACCTGATGATGCGCCGCAAGCGACTGTTTTAGATCATGATTTTCCGGGTCGCCATACATCCAGGCCCCCGTTGCGGCCTCCCTCATCGCCGCCACGGCCTTGGGCGAAGGCCCGAACAGAGACTCGTTCGCCCCAAGTCTTGCGCGGAATGGGATGCCCGTCCGACGCTCGAGGGCTTCAGGCCCCGTGAAGGGGACGGTCGAGGGCAGTTGGGCGGCATGCGGGGTCAAAAAGCGGCTCATGCGCCGAAGGCTGGCATGGGGCAGGGGCATTGTGCAAGGGGGCTCGCTGAAGCGATCAGGATGGCTGCGGGGCCGGTCTTCCGGGAGTATGGAATGCGTCTGGAAACCATCCATACGCGCGTATGGGTGGCGGGAATCGCAACGGGTCTAGCGCAGGAACTTGCGGCGGCTTTCCTCGGCAATGGCTTGCAGCATTTCCAACCGGGCCAACTCGGCCACCGCAGCCTTCCGCTCTGCCGCGTCGGTCAGGGTGGCCAGATGCGCGCGCTGTGCGGCTGCCTGTTTCTTCAGCACGATCTCTTCCGGTAGAACCCCAGCCTCGGCCATGATCCGGAAGCCGACGGCATCTCCGGGGGAGATGAAGGCGTCGCCGGTTCGGTCGGGTAGAGGTTTGCCCTCACCCTTCAGCCCCTGAAGCTCACCCTTCAGGCGGGCCTTCTGGATCTGTCGTTCGGCCATGCGGGAAAGCCAGGTCATGAATCACCTCTACCCAAAGGGTGGGTGCATGCGCCGCAAAGCGCAAGGGGTCACTCGGCCGGGCCGTAATTCACCGTCAGTTCATAATCGGTCAGCAAGGGCGCGCGGCCCAGCTTCGCCAGCGCTTCGGTCGAGGGGGCAAGACCCACAAGCCCGATGGTCAACCCGGCGACAGTGACCAGACCTTCGCCATCGTCGCACTGGTTGCAGAGGATGATCCCGGTCAGCTCCTGGCTGGCCGTCAGCACCGTGATCTCGGCGCGGATCATGCCCTCCCAGACGCAGTCCACCCCGGGCGGGCAGCGCTGATCGGTGATTCCCGTCAGCAGCAGCGTTACCCCGGTGGCAGGAATCACCTGACCCTCGCTGCCCCGCAGT
>JANMGI010000500.1:0-5239 GCA_031374565.1 Paracoccaceae bacterium
GACGATCTTGATCGCGCGGTCCACCCCGGCGCAGAAGCCGCGGGGGGCTGCGAGGTAGAGGGTGAGGGGCGGCAGGTCGGGCATCGGCGGCTCCGGGAAGGGTGGGGTCAGATTTAAGGCTTGCGGAGGGGCGCGTCCAGCGCGGGAATGTGTCCACGGTGGACATTTCCGGATAATCAAGCGATTCCAATATTTTGGTCGTGGACGTTAGGGATTTGGTAACATCTGCCCAAAGGGCAACTACCCGCCGAAAACCGCCGTCCCAAGCCAGCCAAGCGCGATGTAGCGACCAGTCTTTGCAACGGCGACGAGAAGAAGGAAGACCGGGACAGGCACCCGCAACACGCCGGAGACGGCCACGATCATGTCGCCGAACGGGGCCCAGGAGAGCAGAAGGAGCCACAGACCCCAGCGCCCGAACCAGCCTTCGGCGCGGGTCATCTGGGCTGGCGTCAGCGGAAACCATCGGTGATCGCGCCGGTCGGCCAGCCAGCGGCCAAGCGCATAAGTCACGCAAGACCCAAGCGTGTTGCCGACAGAGGCGACCAAGACGAGCGCAAACGTCCCCCATCCCGCAGCTTGCAGGCCGAGGAACACCAGTTCGGACTGGAACGGGACGGGTGTCGCCGCAAGGAATGCGGCAAGGAAAAGACCCGAAAGCGCAATCATGAATTGTCGATCACGATCCGGGGCCCCCGTGCCCCGGTCACGACCGATTTTCGGATCACTTTACGTCGACCGAGACCTCTTCGCCCATCATCGGGCGCGGTTCGCGGGGCGGACGACCGATGACTTCGCGCAGCTCGTCCAGCTCGATGAAGTTGTCGGCCTGGCGACGCAGTTCGTCGGCGATCATCGGTGGCTGGCTGCGGATGGTTGAAACCACCGACACCCGAACCCCTTGGCGTTGCAGGCTTTCCACCAGCGGCCGGAAATCCCCGTCGCCGGAAAAGATCACGACATGATCGACCCGCGCGGCAAGCTCCATCGCATCGACGGTGAGTTCGATGTCCATGTTGCCCTTCACCTTCCGCCGTCCCTGGCTGTCGGTGTATTCCTTTGCGGGCTTCGTCCGCATGGTGAAGCCGTTGTAGTGCAGCCAGTCAACCAGCGGGCGGATCGGCGAGTAATCGTCATTCTCCAGCAGCGCCGTGTAGTAGAACGCGCGCAGGAGCTTGCCCCGACGCATGAACTCCATCCGGAGAAGCTTGTAGTCGATGTCGAAACCCAGCGCCTTGGCGGCCGCGTAAAGGTTCGAACCATCAATGAACAGCGCAAGCCGTTCGTCCTTGTAAAACATATAAGTGTCCCCTCAATGTCGCCGCGCGGTCCACGTCCCTCCGTGTCTTGCGCACGTCGCGTAGTCAAATCCGTCGGCCAACAAAGCTTGAATATCAGTCACGGGACTGATCCGACAAGTGAAGTATAGGAAATAAATCTGTCTGATGGGCGAATCGATACAAGCTCTGGTTGCGTTCGGCGCAAATCTGCCATTCGAAGGCGATCCGCCGTCCGTGACCATCCTGCGCGCAACCAAAGCGCTTGCTGAAGAAGGTCTTGCAGTTCTGGCCCTTAGCCGCCTTTTCGCGACACCCTGCTTTCCGGTCGGCGCCGGGCCGGACTATGTGAATGCCGCCGCTGTGCTTGACGCAGGGTCAGAAGTTGACCCGACGTCAATATTGCAACGATTGCATCGGGTTGAGGCGCATTTCGGGCGGATTCGCGAACAACGCTGGGGAATGCGGACGCTGGACATCGACCTTCTGGCGCTGGGCGATTCGGTCTTTCCCGATGCCGCAACTCAAAGGGCGTGGCGCATGCTGCCCCTGAAGGCGCAGGCGGAAGACGTGCCGGGCGGGCTGATCCTGCCGCATCCCCGGCTTCAGGATCGGGCCTTCGTTCTGGTCCCCTTGGCGGATGTGGCCGCGGACTGGGTGCATCCGGCAACCGGGCTTAGCGTGCGCCAGATGCTGGCGGCACTGCCGAAGGCGGATCGCGACGTTGTGAAACCACTTTGATTTTGCCCGATTTGCCGCTTGTCAAGCCTGGTCACCCGGCATAAATAGGCCACTTCCAGCGAAACTTCCGATTGGAGTATCCCATGGCCCGCGTGACGGTCGAAGATTGCGTTGACAAGGTTCCGAACCGGTTCGAGCTGGTTATGCTGGCCGCCCACCGGGCGCGCGAGATCCAGTCAGGCTCACCGGCGACGGTGGACCGCGACAACGACAAGAACCCTGTCGTCGCCCTGCGCGAGATCGCGGATGAGGCGCAGCAGGCCGAAGTTCTGCGTGAGCGGATGATCGAAAGCTATCAGACCCAGATCGAGGTCGACGAGCCCGAGGAAGACCAGATGGCGCTTCTTATGGGCGGCGAGATGGATCGTCCGATGGTCGACGATATGTCGGAAGAAAAGCTTCTGCGCGCCCTGATGGAAGCCCAGGGCGAGTTCTGACGGGGGTTTGCCCGCAAATGGGCCCGTTCGAGAGGCTGCGATGATCGACGTCGAAGACCTCATCGCCCTGGTTCGGAACTACAATCCGCGCTGCAATGCAGACCTGATCCGCCGGGCCTATGCCTACGGTTTCAAAATGCACGACGGTCAGATGCGGAAATCGGGCGAGCCGTACTTCACCCATCCCGTCGCCGTGGCCGCAATCCTGACCGAGCAGCGTCTGGATGACGCGACGATCGTGACGGCCCTGTTGCACGATACGATCGAGGACACGCGGTCGACCTATACCGATCTTGCGACGATGTTCAGCGAAGAGGTCGCCGAGCTGGTTGATGGTGTGACCAAGCTGACCAACCTTCAGCTGTCCAGCACCGAAAGCCAGCAGGCCGAGAACTTCCGCAAGCTGTTCATGGCGATGAGCCGCGATCTGCGGGTGATCCTTGTCAAGCTTGCGGACCGGCTGCACAACATGCGCACGATCCGCAGCATGACATCGGAAAAGCAGGCCCAGAAGGCGCGCGAGACGATGGAGATATTTGCTCCGCTTGCTGGCCGGATGGGCATGCAGTGGATGCGCGAGGAGCTGGAGGATCTGTCCTTCAAGGTCCTGAACCCCGAGGCGCGGAATTCGATCCTGCGGCGGTTCCTGACCTTGCAGAAGGAATCCGGCGACGTGGTGCACAAGATCACGGCGGATATCCTGCACGAGCTGGAAAAGGCGCAGCTTGAGGCCGACGTGTTTGGTCGGGCGAAGAAGCCCTACAGCATCTGGCGCAAGATGCAGGAAAAGGACCTGGCGTTCAGCCGGTTGTCCGACATCTACGGCTTTCGGGTGATCGCTGCGTCGGTGGCGGATTGCTACCGCATCCTGGGGGTGATCCACCAGCGCTGGCGGGCGGTGCCGGGGCGGTTCAAGGACTACATCAGCCAGCCGAAGAACAACGGCTACCGGTCGATCCATACCACGGTGTCGGGGCGGGACGGCAAGCGGGTGGAGGTGCAGATCCGCACGCGTGAGATGCACGAGGTCGCCGAGGCGGGTGTTGCGGCGCATTGGTCCTACCGCGAGGGCGTACGGGCCGCGAACCCGTTCGCGGTCGATCCGGCCAAATGGATCGCCTCGATGACCGAGCGGCTGGACGAGGGCGACACCGACGAGTTTCTGGAACACGTCAAGCTGGAGATGTACTCCGACCAGGTGTTCTGCTTCACGCCGAAGGGGGATGTGATCCAGTTGCCGCGCGGGGCGACGCCGCTGGACTATGCCTATGCGATCCACACACGGATCGGGAACAGTTGCGTGTCGGCGAAAATCGACGGGATCAGGGTGCCGTTGTGGACCCGGCTGAAGAACGGTCAGTCGATCGAGATCATCACGGCGGAAGGCCAGCGCCCGCAGTCGAGCTGGATCGACATCGTGACGACGGGGCGGGCGAAGGCGGCGATCCGGCGGTCCTTGCGGGAAGAGGACCGGGGGCGGTTCGTCAAGCTGGGGCAGGAGCTGGCGCGGGCAGCCTTTGACCACGTGGGCAAGAAGGCCACGGACAAGGCCTTGCGCACGGCGGCGAAGATGCTGGGGCTGGCGGATGAAAGCGACCTTCTGGCGCGGCTGGGGTCGGCCGAACTGCCGGCGCGGCGGGTGGTGGAGATCCTCTATCCCGAACTGGCGCAAGCGGTGGCGGAAGAGGTCGACGCCAAGCGCCCGGTCGTGGGCCTGACCGCGGATCAGACCTTCCGTCGAGCGGGTTGCTGCCAGCCGGTGCCGGGGGAACGGATCGTCGGCATCACCTATCGCGGTCTGGGCGTGGTGGTCCATGCCATCGACTGCCCCGCGCTGGAGGAATTCGAGGATCAGACCGCGCGCTGGGTGGACCTGCACTGGCATGCGGGACGACACTCACCTGTGTTCACGATCAGCCTTGATGTGACGATCTCGAACGACGCGGGTGTTCTTGGGCGCATCTGCACCTTGATCGGCGAGCAGAAGGCCAATATCTCGGACTTGCGGTTCACCGACCGGAAACCGGATTTCTATCGCCTTATCATTGACGTGGATTTGCGCGATGTCGAACATCTGCACATGGTCATGACGGCCCTGGAAGCGGAAACGGATGTTGCGCAAATCTCGCGTCATCGGGATTTGACACGGCGTCCGTAAGACGAAAAAACAAGGGCCGTAAGGCTGGAAACGGGTGTGCACCCGGACAAAGAGGCGGCAGTGGTTTTCAGGCGCAGAGATCCGTTAAGCTGGGGCGCATGGCTGCGCGAGCAGGTGTATCCGCGCTCGGGCTTCAAGCGGGCAACCCGCTATGTCATCTACAGGATGCGCCGGTTGCCGGACCAGCCGCACCGGGTTGCGCGGGGCGTCTTCGCGGGGTTCTTCATCGGGTTCCTGCCGCTCCCCGGCCTGCAGTTCTTAGCTGCATGGGCCATGGCGCGGCTGATGCGGGGCAATCTTCTTGCCGCCCTTCTTGGCACGTTCAACACCAATCCCCTGACGACGCCGCCGTTTACCGTATTCTCGGTCTGGCTTGGGCACTGGATCCTGGGGATCGAGGCGCCTTTGAACTTCAAGTACATCTGGCACGCGCTGGACAACGCCGGACGGGACCTGTGGTTCAACTTCATGGCGCTTTTCGGCCCCGAGAAGGCGCGGTGGGACGGCCTGATCCAGTTCTGGAACGAGATCTACCTGCCGTGGTTCGTAGGTGCGCTGGGTCCCGCCATCGTGATCAGCGCCATTGCCTATTACATCACGATCCCCTTGGTCGAAGCCTACCAGAA
>JANMGI010000523.1:0-3608 GCA_031374565.1 Paracoccaceae bacterium
TCCGAGGTCCGCAAACTGCGCGGCACCACCACGGGCTGGGACTGCAAGGACGTGAAGCTTTTCGTCGGCGAGGCCAGCTTCGCCTCCCTCCCGGCAGCCCTCCGTGACCAACTCGACGCCGTCCCCACCCGCCTCGACCTCCCCGACGAGCAAGTCGACATGGTTATTGCCGCTGGCCGCATGGCCACCCGCGCTACCCCCGAATTCAACGGCTTCATCGCCTCGCTGACCGGCAACGACGTCGACACCCGCATCCAGACCGGCATCGCCAGCGGGGGCCGCCGCGTCACCCCGTTGAACTGATGCAATGCCCAACCCAAGCGCCTCCCCTTCGCCGCGTGGGGAGGGGATGGGGGTGGGGGGCTTCCCGGCCCCCCCGATGACAAATTCCGTCACCCGCGCTACCGCACTTGCCCCAAATCCAACCCGCAGTATCCTGCCGCCATGGTGCGCACAGGCTTTTCAATAGTTGCATTGACATCGGCCCTTCTGGCCCCGCCCGCACATGCCGAGATCCGAGCCGTGGTCGTTGGCGTCTCCGACTACCTCACTCTCGACGCCGACCTCAAAGGCCCGGCGAACGACGCCCGCCTGATGGCCGAAACGCTGATTGCCCGCGGCGTCAGCCCCTCGCAAATCACGGTCCTCACCTCCGACCCCACCGGCCTGCCCGAAGGCATCCCCACCGGCCAGCCCACCCACGACGCAATCCTGCGGGCACTCGACGCCGCCACCGCAGCCTCTGCCAGGGGCGACACCGTGGTCTTCACCTTCTCCGGCCACGGCGCGCAGGCCCCTGATCTTTCCGGGGATGAGGGCGGTGGTTATGACGAACTCCTCCTCCCCGCCGATGCCACCGGCTGGAAGGGTGCCATCGGCAGCGTGGAAAACGCCCTCGTCGACGATGAGCTTCAGGTCTGGGCGCAAGCCACCCTGACCAAGGGCGTGCAAGTCATCGGCCTGATCGACGCCTGCCATTCCGCCACCGGCTTCCGCGCGGTGGGCGGGCAGGGCGTGCCGAAGGTGATCGACGAAGCGCAACTCGGCATCCCCGACAATGTGGTCCCCGTCGCAGGCATCCCCGCCCCACCCCTTAGCGGGGATTTCGTCTTCCTCTACTCCTCGCAGTCCGACCAGCGCTCATTCGAATATCCGATGGCTGACGGCAGCTGGCAGGGCGAATTCACCCTCCGACTTGCACAAACCCTGCGCGACGCCCCCACAGCCAGCTGGGCACAGGTCCTTGCCGCCACGACCGAGGCGATGGTTCAGGGCCCCGCCAGACAGATGCCCGACGGCGAAGGCCCACTCCTGTCCTCGCCCGTCTTCGGCACCGGCAGCCCCACCGACCGCTTCCCCCTGAAAGACGGCAAACTCGCCGCAGGCCTTCTGCAAGGCCTCGCCGACGGGGCCGAAGTCGCCCTCTACACCGACCCCGCCGGTGGCGAACCTGTCGCCACCGCGACCCTCAGTAAAGTCACCGCCCGCGAAGCCAACCTCGATTCCCGTCCGCCAACGACAGCCCAATGGGCCGAACTGACCTCCGCCCCGCCCCCCGCCCCACTGACCCTCGCCGCCCCCGTCCTCGCCGACCCCGCCGACACCACGAACTACCGGCAGTGGACCGAGGCGCTTCCGCCCCCCGGCCCCAATCCCGACCTCGTCCCGATCCTGACCGAGGGCACCATCGCCCTTGCCGGACCTGACGGCGTCCTTGACCCCGCAGGTCCGGACTCCACCCCCCGCATCGTCCGCGAATCCGGAGAAACCAAAGCTCAGGCCGTCGACCGCGTTCTTGAACAGGCGGCGCACGGCCTTCGCCTCCGCTCCGTCCTTGCCGGGGCTACCGGCCGCAGCCTCACCGGCAACGCCCCGCTTGACGCAAAGATCGTCCTTCGCCCCGACAAGGGCGACTGTGACAATCCCGGCCCCGTCACCCCATTCCACGCCGGCATGGACGTAGCCCCCTGTGACAGGATTTTCATCTACCTTACCAACACCTCCGGCACCGCGCAGGATGTCTCGGTCCTCTACTTCACCGCCGATTTCCAGGTGCAGCCGATCTACCCGTCGCAGAACCTGTCGAACCGCCTCGCTCCCGGTGAAAGCACCGAAGTTGGCCTGATGATCGAACCCGGCAGTCCCGCCGGGCTGGAGGAGATCTGGCTGCTTGCTGTCCCCGCCACGTCAGACGCCCCCCGCGTCGATCTGACCCGCCTCGCCACGCCCCAGATGACCCGCGCCTACGCTGGCGCGTCCGACCCGATGACGCTCTGGCTGGAGGGTCGAATGGACCCCGAGGTGCAAAGCCGGGGCTTTACTCTGAAACCCGCGCCGCTGACGATGCTCCGCAGGATCATACGCCTGACTCCCCAGTTGACCCCCACAGACCAAGCCCCCGCACCGATGGAGAACTGAATGTCCCGGCTCCTTCCCGCCCTTCTTCTCGCCCTTCTCGCCGCCCCTTCGTTGGCCGAGGACAAGCCCTTCGCCGCCCCCGAAGCCGCGACTGCCTCGCCTTTCCTCTACGCCAAGTCCGGTGCCAAGGCGGAACGGGCAAAGTCGACAGACGCAGCCGGGGCAAAGGTCATCGGCGGCGAGGTCGCCGCCGAAGGTGCCTGGCCGTGGCAGGTGGCACTTCTGGTCGGTGGCGAACCCGTCGGCACCGACGCGCAATTCTGCGGCGGATCAATGGTCATGGACACCTGGGTTCTTACCGCCGCGCATTGCGTGCACATGCCACAGGATGATGGCAGCTTTGCCGACCTCAAGCCCGAAGAGGTCTCGGTCCTTGTCGGAACCAACACCCTGACCCCCGGCTCTGGCGATCTTATCCCGGTCGAGGCCGTGTTCCGCCACCCGTCCTACACCGGCACCCAGTTCGATTTCGACATCGCGCTGATCAAGCTGTCCCGCGCGCCGCAGGTGCCATTCCAGACTGTGGAAGTCCCCGATGCCGAATACGGAGACCTTCTGAACAAGCAGGGCGTGACCACCATCGTCACTGGCTGGGGCCTGACCGAAGGGGCCACCGCCTCACCACAACTGCGGCAAGCGCAGATCCAGGTCCTTGACCGCGAGCTTTGCAACACCTCGATGATGGAAGCCCGCGCCGAGGATGCATCGGGCGGTTTCGGCTACGCTGTCCAGACCCTGGGCGTCCCCGAGACCGACGCCTACGCGATCTGGGATGAGCTGATGGCCAAGGCCCCGATGCCGGTGTCCGAGAACATGATCTGCTCGGGCACCTTCGAGGGCGGCAAGACCTCGTGCAACGGCGATTCGGGCGGGCCCTTGGTCGTGCCGGTCGAAGGCGGCGGCTACATCCAGGCCGGCATCGTCAGCTGGGGCCTTTCGGCGACCACCGGCCGCGGCTGCGAAGAAACCGCGCTTTTTTCAGCCTACACCAACATCTCGAAATTTGTGCCCTGGCTGAATGAGACGATTGATGGGAATCCCTGACGCACACCGTCTGCCCAAGGCGCCTCCCCTCCCCCTCTGTGGGGAGGGGATGGGGGCCGAACCTGTGATTTCATCCGCAACCGCCTGACTGCCACGCCGGCCCTCGCAGGCGTGCTCGGGCGTTCGGGGGGATGGAGGAGGATCAG
>JANMGI010000555.1:0-2739 GCA_031374565.1 Paracoccaceae bacterium
GCGGCAAGGACCGCAGGCACCACCCCGCTTGGGGTCTTTGATGCCGTGATGCTGGTTGGTGCGGCCATAGTGGGGGTGCTGATCGGCACAAGGCTGCGGGTTCCGGCCCCCAGCTTTCTTGGCCCCCTGATCCTGTCGGCGGCCCTGCACATGACGGGCGTGACCGAAAGCTCTCCTCCGACCGTGCTGGTCAATGCGGCCCAGGTGGCGCTTGGCACAATCCTTGGGTGTCGCTTTCTGGGTATCGCGCCCCGCACTGTCCTGAAGGCAGGGCTTCTCAGCCTGGGCGCCACGGCGTTGACATTGATTCTGGCCCTTGGCGCAGCCTTCGCGATGCAGGCCGGGGCAGGGGTGGGTCTGGATCAGGGCCTTCTTGCCCTTGCCCCCGGCGGACTGACCGAGATGGGCCTGATCGCGCTTGCGATCCACGCCGACGTGGCTTTCGTGGCCCTGCACCATGTCGTGCGCATTCTGGTGGTGATCGTGCTGGCCCCGATCCTGCTGAAAGCCTTCCAGCGCTGACCCCGCCTATAGGTCGGTCGCGTCCTGCAATCGTACGCCCTTCAGCCCGGCCCGCACCACGGCGTCGCGCATGACACGGTCGCAGAAGACATCCATCGAATAGGGCAAGGCGAAAATATGCGCCCCGCCAATCGCTTCGGTCCGGAACATCAGCGCGGCCCCGCCGGAGCGGTCGTAGTACTTGCCGTTTACATACTCGCCGGTCTTGATCTTCACCCGCGACGCGGCCTCGTCCAGTGCGTCCAACTCCCGTAGGACATTGCAGAGGTGAAGCTGCGGACCGTTGCTGCCATCCCACAAGGTGAAGTCGCAGGCGGCAAAGGCGAAGGCGTCAGGGTCCACCGCCTGGAACACCTGCTTCAACGCCTCGGAGACGATCCATTTCGATGCAAGCATCTCGAAATCGCGCGGCAGCCCGTTGGTCTTGCCGCCCTTCGGCTCATGCACGAGGTGCGGGCGTTCGGGATACTGGTCCGGGTCGCCGTTGGGTGGTTCGATGGTATAGCTGCCGGGGCGGCGCAATCGGTCACGGTTGGCAAAGTCGATCTTCGGAAACCCTCCGGCTGGCCAGAAGCTTGGCTCGATCAGGAAGATGCGGTCCTTCGCGCGGCGCTCGGCCTCGGTCAGGGGGGCGGTGAAGGGGCGGCGTGCTTCTTGCATTGTGGCTCCCTTAGGGTGGCCATGATCTTGACCGGACCGGGCTGGGCGGCAAGGCAGGAAAACCGCAGGTGGGTCGTCTCGACACTTGCCTTCTTGCAAATGCTTCTCATATACATTCTAAGTTCTTCACCGAAAGGATTGCTCATGTCTCTTCTCCGCCGCGCTCTGATGATTGCCAGTCTGATGCTTTTGCCGGTTGCCGGTCACGCGCAGGACCGGCTTAAGGTCGTCACCACCTTCACCGTGATCGCCGATATGGTGCGCAACGTTGCGGGCGACCTGGTCGATGTGGTCTCGGTGACCAAGCCCGGCGCGGAAATCCACGGGTATGAGCCGACGCCGCAGGACATCGTCAGCGCGTCGGGTGCCGATCTTGTGCTCTGGAATGGCCTGGGATTGGAGCGCTGGTTCGAGCAGTTCTTGTCCAATCTTGGCGACGTGCCATCCGCCACCCTGACCGACGGTATCACCCCGATTTCCATCACGGGCGGCGACTATGACGGCAAGCCAAACCCCCACGCCTGGATGAGCATCGCGAATGCGCTGATTTACGTCGACAACATCGCCAAGGCCCTCAGCGCCGCCGACCCGGCCAACGCCGCGACCTATGCCGCCAATGCAACTGCCTACAAGGCGAAACTGTCTGCCGAGCTTGAACCCCTGAAAGCGCGGATCGCCACCTTGCCGGAAGGCCACCGCTGGCTTGCCACCTGCGAAGGCGCGTTCAGCTACCTTGCCCGTGACCTTGGACTGGAAGAGCTTTACCTCTGGCCGATAAACGCCGACCAACAGGGCAGCCCGCGCCAGGTCCAGGCGGTGATCGACGGGGTGCGCGAACACCAGATCCCGGCGGTCTTCTGCGAAAGCACCGTGTCGTCCGACCCTGCTGAACAGGTCGCCCGCGAAACGGGTGCGGTCTTCGGTGGCATCCTTTATGTTGACAGTCTAAGTGATGCCAATGGCCCGGTTCCGACCTATCTTGATCTTCTGAAGGTCACCACGGAAACCATCGCCAAGGGACTTGCCCCGGCGGAATGAGGGTTTGATGCGCGATATCGCAGACAATACGGCAGAGGTAGAAGGCATCTTTGCCGATGGCGTCACCGTCACCTATCGCAACGGGCTGACGGCGCTGACCGATGCCAGCTTTGCCATTCCCCAAGGCACGATCACCGCGCTGGTCGGGGTGAACGGGGCGGGCAAGTCTACGCTGTTCAAGGCGATCATGGGCTTTGTCCCGGTCGCGCGCGGCACCATCCGCCTTCTGGGACTGCCGGTCCGCGACGCGCTGCGCCAGAACCTTGTGGCCTACGTGCCCCAGGCCGAAGAGGTGGACTGGTCGTTCCCGGTCCTTGTCGAGGACGTGGTGATGATGGGCCGCTACGGCCACATGGGGTTCCTCCGCCGCCCCTCCGCCAATGACCGCGCCAAGGTGGATAAAGCCCTGTCCCGCGTCGGCCTCCTCGACCTTCGGCATCGCCAGATCGGCGAGCTTTCGGGCGGCCAGAAAAAGCGTGTCTTCCTGGCCCGGGCGCTGGCGCAGGAAGGCCGGATCAT
>JANMGI010000588.1:0-5810 GCA_031374565.1 Paracoccaceae bacterium
TGTCGCCACCACGATCAGCCCGTCCTCCCGCTGGAAGCGGGCCTCGACCCGGCGGCGCTCTTCGGCCTCCATGCCGGCGTGATAGGCCACCGCTTCGTGCCGGGCCTCGCGCAAGGCTTGTGCCAGCGTCTCGGTCTTGGCCCGGGTGGCACAATAGACGATACCGGATTGGCCCTGCCGGGCTCCGGCAAAGCGCAGGATCTGGTCGCGCGGGCTGTCCTTTACTGCGAAGGCGAGGTGGATGTTCGGCCGGTCAAAGCCGCGCAGAAACGTGGACGGAGCTTCGCCGTCGAACAGTCGGGTGACGATCTCGGCCCGTGTTTCTTCGTCCGCCGTAGCGGTGAAGGCCGCCAGCGGCACGCGCAAGCTGCGCCGCAATTCGCCGATCCGCAGGTAGTCGGGGCGGAAGTCATGGCCCCACTGGCTGACGCAATGCGCCTCGTCGACCGCGATCAGGCTGCACTTCGCGCGTCGCAGCAGCGCCAGCGCCGCAGCCGAGGCCAACCTTTCCGGCGCCATGTAAAGCAGCTTCAGCCGCCCTTCATCGATGGCCCGGAAGACCTCTTCCGTCTCTTCATCCGTGTTGCCCGAGGTCAGCGCCCCGGCCTCTACCCCCACCGCCTTCAGCGCACGAACCTGATCCCGCATCAGGGCGATCAACGGGGAAATCACGACCGTGACCCCGTCGCGGCACAGGGCGGGCAGCTGAAAACACAGCGACTTCCCCCCACCCGTCGGCATAATGGCAAGCGTGTTCTGGCCTTGCAGGACGGCCTCGACAATCTCGGCCTGACCGGGGCGAAAGGTCGGGAACCCGAAGACGGAATGCAGAAGCTCGGCGGCGCGATCCACGGGGGGTATCAGATGAACAGGGCCGCGTTGTTCACAAGAATGATCCGCAGGGCATAAATTCCGATCAGGACGACCAACGGTGTGAGGTCCAGCCCGCCCATCGCCGGAATGATCCGGCGCAGCGGGGCGTAGATCGGCTCCAGCATGCGGTTCAGGCCGGACCATATCTGGGCGACAAGCGGCTGACGCAGGTTCAGGACCTGAAAGTTCACTAGCCAGCTCATGACAACCTGGGCCAGGATGAAAAACTTGGCCACATCAAGCACAAGCAGCAGAATCTGGAACAGCGAGGTCATCGGGAACTCCGTCGGGATTTCGCCAGAGGTAACGGCAGGGGGCGGCAAGGGCAATGGCTTCCGCAGCGTATCTCTTGACGCCGCCTTGATGCCGGGCCAGTCCGGGGAAAACCCGGAGACCGCGATGTACCCTTTCCTGCGCATGTTCAAAGAGATGGCCGTTGCCCGGCGGATGCCGCCCCTGGGGCTTTTCGACACCCATGTCAGTCATCATCTGTGCTGGCCCTGGGACCTTGACCCCTGGGTCGAGTTGAACAACGGCCGGACGCTGACGCTATACGATCTGGGCCGCCTGCCCTTGGGGCACCGGACAGGCATCCATCGCATCCTCAAGGACAAGCGTTGGGGTATGACCGTCGCGGGGTCCTCGGTGCGGTATCGACGCCGGGTGACGATGTTCTCGCGTTTAACGACCCACAGCCGCTGCCTGGGATGGGATGCGCGGTTTCTGTATACCGAGCAGTCGATGTGGCAGGGCGACGAATGCGCCTCGCATGTCCTGATCCGCTCGGCCATTGTGTCCAAGGCCGGTATCGTCCCGCCTGCGGAACTGGCGAAGGCTGCGGGCCAGTCGCCCGATAGCCCGGACCTGCCGGACTGGGTACAGGCCTGGATCACGGCTGACGCGACCCGACCCTGGCCCCCGCAACGCTAAGTCGATAGGCGGCGCTAAGCCGATAGGCGGGCCTTGGCACCAGAGTGCGCCGTCCCTTGCGCCAGCCCCGGTTTCCGGGTTCACTTCGGAAAAGGGCAGGTGCAGGCATGGCAAGCGCGCGACAGCGGATCTGGGGTTGGTACTTCTTCGACTGGGCCAGCCAGCCTTACAACACTCTCCTCCTCACCTTCATCTTCGGCCCCTATTTCGCCGAGGTCGCCCGTGGCTACTACATGGGCACCGGGATGGAGGAAGAGGCCGCGAAGGCAGCGGCGCAAAGCTTGTGGGGCTTCTGGTATGCCTGCTTTTCGCTGATTATCGCCTGCCTTGCCCCGGTCCTTGGCGCCGTCGCGCAGGGCACCGGACGCAGGCTTGTCTGGGTCTGGCTGTTCTCGGTCCTCTACGTCATCGGCGCCTGGAGCCTGTGGTACGTCGCCCCGGGGGCGGAACTGGACATGCTGCGCCGGGGGGCGATCCTGTTCGGGATCGGGTTGATCGGGATGGAGTTTGCCACGATCTTCACCAACGCGCTGATCCCCTCGCTGGCAGAAGGCGACGACATCGGGCGCATCTCAGGCAGCGGCTTTGCCTTCGGTTATCTTGGCGGGCTGGTGGCTCTGTTCATCATGCTGTCGCTGTTTGCCGACAATGCCGACACCGGAAAGACCCTGATCGGGATAGACCCGATCTTCGGTTTCGACACCGAAGCGCGCGAGGGCACCCGGTTCGTCGGCCCCTTCGCGGCGATCTGGTTCGTGGTCTTCATGGTCCCCTTCGCGCTTTGGGTGCGCGAGCCGCAAGGCGGGGCGGGATCGCTGCATATCGGGCGGGCGCTGGCCAGCCTGTGGGAGACGCTGCGCAGCCTGAAATACCGCAAAAGCCTGTCAGCTTATCTTGGGTCGGCGCTGGCCTACAGCGATGCCCTGACCGGGATCTACGCCTTTGGCGGGGTTTATGCGTCAAACGTGCTGGGCTGGTCGATCACCCAGATCGGGGTCTTCGGCATCCTTGGCGGAGTGACGGCGATGGTGGCAAGCTGGATCGGCGGGCGGCTGGATGCACGGTTCGGGCCAAAGCCGGTGATCGTTACCTGTCTGGTCGTGCTGATTCTGGTCTGCATCGTGATCGTCGGAATGGACCGCGACCAGCTTTGGGGCATTCCGCTGGACCAGGCCTCGACCACGCCGGACCTGATCTTCTACATCTGCGGCGCGCTGATCGGGGCGGCGGGCGGGCCGTTGCAGGCCGCCAGCCGCACGATGGTCCTGCGCCATACCACACCAGACCGCGCGACCGAGGCGTTCGGCTTGTTCGCGCTGTCGGGCAAGGTCACAAGCTTCATCGCCCCCGCGCTGATCACCATCGCGACCACCATCAGCGGAAGTGCGCGGCTTGGGATTTCGCCGATCATCCTGTTGTTCCTGATCGGGCTTGTTCTGCTAATCTGGGTGCGACCCAAAGGTGAGATGCCCGCATGATGCTGTCCCGCGCGCTTTTACTGACCGTTCTCCTCGCCGCTCCCGCCCAGGCCGAAACCCTTGCCAACAAGCTGTTCGGCGCAAAGGATGCGCCCTCGGCTCAGGATTCAATGCCCATCGGCAGCTACGCCAGGGGCTGCGCTGCCGGGCTGGTGGAACTGCCCGAGACCGGGCCGACATGGCAGGCGATGCGGCTCTCGCGGCACCGGAACTTCGGCCAGCCCACGATGATCCAGTTTCTGATGGACCTGTCCGCCACCGCCCGCGACATCGGCTTTGGCCGCGGCCTTTACATCGGCGACATCAGCCAGCCGCGCGGCGGGCCGATGACCAGCGGCCACGCCAGCCACCAGATTGGGCTTGATGCCGACATCTGGATGCTGCCGCCCCGCAGCCTGACCCTTAGCGAGGCGGAGCGGGAAGACATCAGCTCGATCCCCGTGCGGTCGGCTGATCAGAGGTCGGTGACGGAAAACTGGACGAAGGTGCACCGCGAATTGATGAAGCAGGCAGCCCTTGACCCCCGCGTGGACCGCATCTTCGTGGCAGCAGCGGTCAAGATCGAGATGTGCAAGACCGCCAAGGCCCGCGACAAGAAGTGGTTGCAAAAGATCCGTCCCGTCGCGGGCCATGACACCCATTTCCACGTTCGCCTTAAATGTCCCAAAGGGGCGTCGCTGTGCGAGACGCAGGCCCCTACGGTCGCCGACCTGTCCAAGGGTGGCGACGGCTGCGATGAGACGCTGATGTATTGGGTGACCGATTACCTGAACCCACCGAAGTCCGACGGCAAGAAGCCCAAGGAAGACGATGCGCCGAAAAAGAAGGGTCCGCGTCAGTTCACGATGGCCGACCTGCCGAAGCAGTGCAAAGCGGTGCTGGCCGCCGACTAGAGTCAGTCCACAGGTTATAGAAGCGGCAGCCAGCCTCTAGCATTTTGGTGGTCGCCCGTCTTTTGATAAAACCGGTTTCCACTTTCGTCAGACAGGCTCTGGTTGACTTGACCGTTGCCCCGGCATAGACCGCCTGCGCCCTCATGGTGGGGGCCAAGTCTCCGCGACCTTGTCAAAACGGAAAAGCAACATGCGCATCCTGCTACCTGGCATCCTTGCCATGGCGATCATCGTTGTCGCCTCGAACATCCTTGTCCAATACCCATTGGGGGCCTTCCTGACCTGGGGCGCTCTGACCTACCCCTTCGCCTTCCTGGTGAACGAGATCGTGAACCGTTTCCAGGGCCCCGCCGCCGCCCGAAAGGTGGTGCTAGTGGGCTTTGTCACCGGCATCGCCTGTTCCTTCATCGGCACGCAAATCCAGGGTGAGTTTGGCCCGCTGGTGACATTGCGGGTGGCCCTCGGCTCGGGGGCTGCCTTCCTTGCAGCGCAGCTTCTGGACATCACCATCTTCAACCGCTTCCGTCAGGGGCGGTGGTGGCGGGCTCCGCTGATCTCGCCGGTGATCTCTTCGACCCTCGACACCGCGATCTTCTTCAGCATCGCCTTTTCCGCGACGCTGACGGTGCTGGAACCCGGCGTCGATCTTTCCTGGGCCGCCCAGCCGACCCCGCTTCTTGGCCTTGGCCCCGTGGCCCCGTTCTGGGTTTCATTGGCCGTTGGTGACTGGTTGGTAAAGCTTCTGCTTGCGGGAGTGGCACTGTTGCCATTTCGATTGGCACTTGCGCGATGGGCCACAAGGGTTGCGTGATTTCTTTTGACAAACACAAAATCTGTGGCAGGCTCACCTCATCGGCAACCAATTGAAAGGAGGTGATCCAGTGTCTAGAGTGATATTGGAGAGACGTGTCGGGACAGTCGGGAGGGGTGTTTTCTAAGGGCAGCCCCTTGGATAAACAGACCACCGATTGGAATTGATGCCTAACTGGCTCATCTCCTTGGATCTCGGAAAGGGTTGCCCGCGATGGCAACCCTTTCTCTTTTGCGGGCCTGCGAATAGCTTACCGAAATGCTGCACATCACCGAAACCCTGACCATTGCCGAATGGGAACTGTCCGAAAGCTTCATGCGGGCGTCTGGTCCGGGTGGGCAAAACGTCAACAAGGTTTCGACCGCCGTGGAACTGCGGTTCGAGGCGGACCGTTCGCCGCATCTGGCCGCCGGCGTGAAGTCGCGGCTGAAAAAGCTGGCCGGGCGGCGCTGGACCAATGAAGGCGCCATCGTGTTGCAGGTCGAAGACACCCGCAGCCAGGCCCGCAACCGCGAGATCGCGCGGGAAAGGCTGGTCGAACTGATCCGTGCCGCACTCGTCGCGCCAAAGCGGCGGATTGCCACCAAGCCAACTTTGGGCAGCCAGCGCCGCCGCGTCGCCGCCAAGACCCAGCGCGGCGAGGTAAAGACCCTGCGCGGCAAGGTGGATGACGAGGAATGACCGCTGCTGACACCGCCGCCCAGGCCTGGGGTGGCCGCATCCTTCGCGTGCTGCGCGACCGTGAAAACCACGTCCTGGAAATGGCCCTGCCCTCGGGCAACCGGGCCGCCCTGCGCCTGCATCGGGCGGGTTACCAGACCCCCG